>JANPDX010000322.1:0-17162 GCA_031431695.1 Dehalococcoidia bacterium | reverse complement strand
GACTCGACCTGGGTAACACGCCCTCCGCGGATGGCGGAGGTATCATCAGTCGGTCTATCGACTTCTCCAACTCGCTGCAGAGTCTGCTTTCGTATCGCTCCGCGACGTTGGTTGCCAACCCTCCCGGTTCGGCCGGCGACGTAAACCCGGCGACGACCGCTCTCATTTCTCGCGAGGCAGACCCGGCCGGCGAATCGGAACCGGATCCAGTGACACCGCTCCGATTCGGCACGCCCGAGTGGATCGCGAGGATGAACGAAAACCGCAAGGTCGTCGAAGAAAAGGAGTCGCACCAGTATTCGTTGAACGCGCCTCCCCTGTCAGCTATCGAATCGGCGCTGGGCATTTCCGGTGGCGATCCGGCAGAGCCCGCGGGGCCCGGGCCGATTCGCCGGCGACCGGCAATCCGCGAGATGTCCGGCACCGCGGAGGTCCCACCGAATCGAACCGCCAGCGGGCCAACCCCACTCGCAGCGATCCCCGCTGCCGCACCGGCCTTCGACGAGACCCCCGAGCCGCCGCCCGCCGCCCGGACGACCGGCCAGGCATCTGAGGCATCTGCCCCACCCGAAGTACCGCGCGTGGCCGCGCCCATTGTGCAGCGCCGCGCGAGGCGTGGGAGCTCGGCCGCTGTGCCGCCTCCGCCTGCAGCGGCCCCGGTCCAACCAACGGGGCAAATGACGCCAACTACAGTGTCCCAGTCCGACGCAGGCGAGCCGGGAGAGGCGACGGCCGCTGCGCCCATCGTCCGGCGGCGTGTCATCCCCCCGCCGAACGACAACAGCAAGAAGCCCCCGGAAGGCCGGCAAGGCGTCCGGCGCGTGACACCGGCGCCGCCGCAACGGCCGGGCGGAGGACCACTGCTTCGCACGCCGTCGGTAGACCCGGTGCCCTCCGCGCCCGCGGATGGTGTCGCGGCGGGCTCCTCGCGGGTCATCGAGACTCTCCGCGAGGACGGCGCGCCGCCGGCTCTTTCAAACGTCGCTCCAGAGGCTGCCGTCTTCCGAAGCGCGGAGCCCGCCACCACGCCGTCCGCCGCGGGTCGCGACGTTGGCAGCCTCTCGGTACCAAACCAGCCTGACATTCAAGACGCGCCCCAATCGGCGGTTTCGAACCTGTCTCCGGCGGTTGAGCCGCCCACGCTGGCCGGGTTCGGAGCGGCGCAGGTTCCTTACACTGAACCCTCGCTACGGCGAAGCGTCGATGCCTCTCCACCTCTGGCCGCCACTGCCGACATGTCAGCCGTTCAGAACGAACCGGGTAGCGAACGAACCGGCATCGCCGATTCTGGCGGTGAAACCCCACCAGCTGCCCCCGTGGACCAGCCGCGCCCCGAAACAATCCGAGAGAGCGTCCAACGCCAGCTCGCGGACTCGCCGGCGGCCCCAGCCGCGGCGGCGCCGTCAAATCGGGCGGTACTGCCAACCACAGAGACGGCGGCGCCAGCGAGCGACGTGCCGGTGGGCGGTCTTGCGCCTTCGATCCCTGCGCCCCGGATCCTTGACTCCTCGGGACTGGAAACGGTTCCAGCATCCTCCGAAGCCACTTTACCAATCCAGCGTGCGGCCCCGGCGCCCGAATCGCCTCCGCCATCCGAGCCCACGGCGGTACAACCCGCGACATCGACTCCGGTTGATCGACCGGAGCCCGGCGGGATGCCCACTGGTGAAGTGCAGCGGCAGGTTATTTCCGCCGAACCTCCGGTCGAAACAGTGGCGCTCGCAGCTCCCGACTTTCGAGAATCGGCTCCGGTCGAAGGGCCGTCCGCAACGAGTCATTCCGAACCCCCGACAGCCGTGACCCAACGCCAGGCCGTCGAAACTGCGGAAACCGGCCCGAGTGGCGAGCCCGCCGTGGCTTTGCCCGCGCCCTCAGCGGCCGGCGCCGAAGCCCCGCGCGGCCCCTTGCCAAACAACCTGGGCGGCACCTTGACGCCCTCCGGGGACCCGCCGCCAGTGGTTTCCCGGCGCGTCGATGTGGCGCCGAACCCGGCCATCCAACAGCCCTCGGCAACGACCGTCAGCTCCATGCCGAGCGACGTTGCTCCGGGCTCGTCGCCGCCCTCCAGCGTTGAGGCGCGACCCCAGTCAGCGGGCTCTTCATCGACGGAGACGCCTCGCACCGGCAGCCCGGTCGCACCGGTAGAATTGTTGACCGAGCCCGCCGATGCCGAGCCGCAGCCGGCTGAACCGGCACCCGGCGGGCGGACGCAGGTCGAGCCGATTCGACGACTCGTGGATGCGGAAGCGCCCGCGACACCGATGTCCGACTCGGCACCCAACGCCGTACGGCCAATTGCGGAACCATCGTCGGCGACCGGCGTGACCCTCGATGCCGCGCCGGTCGCCAGTCCGGACACCCCGGTGGCCGGGCCAGTTGGGCAGCAGACCGAACGCACTGCTACCGGTTCGGTCGTCCGAGGATCCGTCCCTGTGCTCCCGCTGCCGGGTCCCGCCGAAACGCAGGGACCGTCTCCCACGCTCCCTGCTCCGCCGCGTATAGCCCGGCTGGCGGACCCGGCATCGCCGTCGGCACTCACGGAGGCCTCGGCGACCACGGAGGTCACTGAGATCACCACCACGTCGCCGGATCCGGCGGCCGCCTCTATTTCGACCCCTGCGGCACCGGGAACGCAGCAGCGGCCCGAGGCGGTTCAGCGACTATCCATCGACCCACCGGCCGCTGCGGCCGCGCCGCCGTCACTTGCTGTACCGGGCGACGTTGCAGGGCTTGCCCGTTCCCCCGCGCCCGAATCCGAGTTCGCGGCGGCTGCCACGCTGAACCAACCGAACCTCCAGCGACAATCGCTTCCATCGGCCCCGGCGCCGGCGTCATCCACGTCGATAGCAGGCCCAGAGGCGGTCCCGTCCACCATCACAGCACCACCCGCCATTGAGGGCGACACCTCCGTCCGGCGAACCACCGTGAACGCGACCGGCCCGCAAGGACCTACTGATGCGGCTCACGCGGCCGTAGAACCGTCTATTGACTCTCCGGCGCCTCCGGAACAGGACAGCCAGCGCACAGGGATCGTTTTGCGTTCGCCCGCGACCCTAAGCCCCGAGGCGACCGCCAACCCGTCTGCAAGCGGCCCGGCGACAACGGCGATTGCTTCTGCCGGTTCGCCAGCCGTGGCGCCACCGTCCTCAACGGTGACCTCAACTGCTGAATTGCCGGCGGCGGGACCGGCGCCTCAAGCAGCCGGCATACCTCGGGCGATCAGCCGGCTGCCTACGATGGAGCCCGATGCCGTGATGCCACCCCCAATCGAATCGATGCCGGTAGCACCGGTGAATCGGCCGGTCCCGGCATCCGCAGATCAGCCACCGCCGCTTGCCATCCAACGAATTGTTGATTCCACCCCGGCGGTGAGCATCGACGCTCCGGAGCCATCGCGGCCCCTTCTCGTGGCGCAACCGCCGCCCGCGGTCGATAGAGGCACCCCGGAACCGCCAGGTTCGAGCATGCCCCTCCCGATTCAACCTGCTTCCGAGGGCTATGTCTCGAGCGAGCCGAGTTCGGCTCTCGGCGAACCGACGCGCCAGGCCCCAGTGGCGGCTTCTCCCTCCAGCCCCGGCATTCAGCGATCAAGTGCTTCGCCAGAGGCTGCTAACGCGACCGCGCAGCCACCAGCGAACGGATCCAAAGTCCCGGTGGCCGAGCCGCCCGTCAGGCAACGTGCTATCCCGGCCGATTCGGACGGAGCTTTCGAGGGGGTAACTGAAGGAATGGTGATGGCGCCTCACGCGGTTGCGGGAACGGCGCCCGGAGGGCCGACAGTCCAGCGTTCAGTCGCTCCCTTGGCCCCTTCAAGCCCGGCGCGTACGGTCCGGCCACCGACATCGGTGCCAGTGCGCGTGAACGCTTCGAGCCCTGCTTTCACACCGCCTTCCATGCCCCTACCACGAGCAGTCCAGCGGACCAGCGAACCAGTCGATATGCCTCTCGCACCGCCGATGCAGCGAGAGGCTGCGCCTACCAGCCCGTCTGGGCCCGCCACGGGCACCATTCAGAGGGTCGAGACCGCCAACGAACAAGCATTGAGTGAATCGGGTGGTTCTTCCGGTGGGTCGAGCCCGAACTACGACCAAATCGCGGACGCAGTCTGGCCGCACCTCAAACGCAAGCTCCGCATCGAACGCGAACGAGAACGCGGGCTTCCGTCCTAATCCAACAGGCACGAATCTGGTATAAGGTGCGTATATGGCGCTCGTGAAAGCTACTCTTCGGAATCTTGATACTGACGCCAGCGTTAGCTGCCTGTTCAATCCCACGGACTACACGTTTTCGAAGTCAGTGAACTGGTCGCAGGCCACCGATCGCGGAGCGAACGTCCCGACGCTGGAATTCACGGGCGGCGAACCAGCCGTCCTCGGGCTCAAGCTTTTTTTCGATACAAACGACACGGGCGACGACGTCCGCAGCACCTACACGAACGCGCTCTGGGACCTCGCCATGGTCAACACGGCGGAGATTGACCCCAAAACGAACAAAGGCCGGCCACCCCGCTGCATGTTCGAATGGGGCAGTGCATGGTCGTTCGAAGCGGTAGTGACTTCGATAAACACGAACTTCACGATGTTCCTGGAAGATGGCACGCCGACCCGCGCAACGGTCGATCTTTCGTTGAAACAGGCCAGTGACCCGGGCCGGTTCCCGGCACAGAACCCGACATCCGGGGGGATCGCCGGGCACAAGCGGCACGTGGTGCAACAAAGCGAGACTCTGGACTACATCGCCTCCCAAGAGTACGGAAACGCGAGTTACTGGCGCCAGATAGCTGAGGCGAACCACATCGACGATCCGATGCGCCTGAAGGCGGGAACGGTGCTTACCTTACCGCCGGTTTCGGGCACCTGAGCATGACAGCACCGGCGATGATCGCGCAGTTCTATATCAAACTTAACGGTTCTGACGCTCCACAGGAGTTCATGGATGCGCTCCAGCGAATCGAGGTCGATTCGAGTCTCCACATGCCGGCGATGGCAACGATCGAGCTTTACGACCCGGAGTTGAAATGGGTCGATGACACGAGCCTGGCTATCGGCGGGACAATCGAGGTTTCGGCGAAGGGCCAGGGTGCGACAGAGGCGACGAAGATCTTCGACGGCGTGATCGCGGCTCACGAACCCGAGTTTGTGGGCGAACAGATGTACTGCGTGATGGCCGTCCGCGCCTATGACCGGCTGCACTTCCTGCACCGGGGTACCGTGACGCAAACGTTCGCGAGAATGACGGATTCCGACATCGCTTCGAAGGTTATCCGGGACGGGGGCCTCTCACCCCAGGTGACGGCTACGACGCAACAGAACGAACACTTCTACCGTGGTGACCTTTCTTCTTACGAACTCCTCCAGTTCCTCGCCCGGCGCAATGGATTCGTCGTCGCGGCGGACGCCCGGAACGTGCACTTCAAGTCTCCCGACGGGCTCGGGTTTGCGACGATCTCCGCCACTTACGGGAAGGAAATCCTCGACTTTCGGCCGACGCTTACGACCGCCGCGCAGGTGAACGGCGTTTCCGTCGGCGGTTGGGATCCCGGTGCCAAAGCGCGCGTGGCCGGTACACTCGCCGTGCCGACGCTGGCCCCGACGACGACAGGTTTGGGAAAACGAGGGCCTGCATTCGCCCAGGCTGCGCAGGCGATTGCCGCCAAGTTGCACATCGCCGACACGGTGGTCGCACAGGGCGAGGCGGATACACGCGCGAAAGCGATGCTCAATCGCATCACTGCAAGCGACCTCGTCGCGGAAGGACGAATAGTCGGAACGGCCACGGTCAAGCCCGGTGGAAAGCTCGAAATCAGCGCGGTCGGGACCCGTTTCAGCGGTACCTACCTCGTGAGCCGCGTACGCCACGTTTTCAACGCGACGGAGGGTTACTACACCGATTTCTGGGTGGGCGGCATGGGCAGCGGTACGCTTGGCAACCTCCTCAGTCAGGAGGCGGACAACGCCCGCAGCAGGAGCATCGGCAACGGCCTGATGGTCGGAATCGTCACCGACAACAAGGACGATAAATCCTGGGGCCGAGTGAAAGTTAAATATCCCGCCATAACCGACGACAACGTGAGCGGTTGGGCGAGGGTGGTCTCCGCTGGCGCGGGCCCCAACCGGGGCTTCTACGTCATGCCTGAGATTAACGACGAAGTCATCGTGGCGTTCGCAAACGGCGATATTAACCAACCATTCGTCCTTGGCGGCGTCTGGAATGGGAAGGACGCAACCCCTTCGAAACAAGACAAGGCGGCCACCAGTTCCGGCGTGGAGATCCGCGAATTCAAGACCCGCGTCGGGCATGTACTTCGTTTCACCGATACTTCAGGTTCGGAGAAGATTGAACTGCTCGACAAGACCGGCAACAACAAGCTGGTCATCCACAGCAACAAGGGCGCCTTCACCATCGACTGCACCGGGCCGATGACCATCAATGCCGGGGAAGACGCGACGATCATCGCGAAAGCGAACGCGAACATCGAAGCCAAGGCGAACATAACAGTGAAGGGCATGGCAATTACAGTCGAAGCAAAAAGCAAGTTGTCGTTGAAGGCGCCAATGGTAGAGATTGCCGGCTCAGGAATGGTGAAGATCAGCGGCGCGATGGTACAGATAAACTGATGGCGAACGACGATGTACTCATTGGCCGTGGCTGGGGGTTCCCGCTGGGGGTGGATGTCACCGGTGGCATCCAGCTTTCGGGGAACGATCCCGAGATTGAACAGGCAATCTCTATCATCCTTGCGACCAGCCCCGGCGAGCGAGTCATGCGACCCGCCTTTGGCTGCCGGATCCACGAACTGGTCTTCGCCCCAAGCAACTCGGAGACGGTTGGGCTCGCACGTCGTTATGTACAAGAAGCTCTGGGAATGTGGGAACCACGCATTACTGTCGAACAAGTTGTCGTCACCCTTGACCGGCAAGAAGCAGACCACGGACGCCTCAACATTGGTATCCGATACACGATTCGGGGCACCAAGGACTCCCGTTCGCTCGTCTACCCGTTCTATTTAATCGAACCTGAATAATCGGCATTCGTAGTTGGCGAGGAGACATCGCGCCCATTGCCCGGCGTTCCGTTTACAATGGCGCACTCAGGAGCATTGAGCCGCATGCCGTTACCCGATCCTCAGCTCGACGACCGCCGCTTCCAGGACATCGTCAATGAAGCGAAGGGCCTCATACCTCGCTATTGCCCGGAGTGGACCGACCACAACGTCTCGGATCCGGGCGTCACGCTCATCGAACTTTTCGCATGGATGACGGACCTGGTTCTTTTCCGAATGAACCGCGTTCCAGAGAAGAACTATCTCCGGTTCATGGATCTGATCGGCATGCAACTCAAGGACGCGGTTCCTGCACGCACCGCCGTCACCTTCAAACTCGCTGCCCCGCAACTCGGTGCGGTCAGCATCGGGCGGGGCACGGAAGTCTCGACCGTTCAGACCCCTGACTCGCCTGCCATCACGTTCACCACGGACCATGACCTCGTAATCGTCCCCCCCACGCTGCGCCAGTGCCTCTTTTCTTCGGACGATGTGAACTACGCAGATTACACCAATCGGCTGACGCTCGACGGCGAATTCTTCGACGCGTTTCAGCCCGTTCCGCTGCCGGGCGACACCTTGCACTTCGGGTTCGTCGAAAACCTCGGCGACCACAGCATCAGCCTCGATATCGATGCGACGGTCGGCGGCACGGGCGTCGCACCGCAGGATCCTCCGCTGGCCTGGGAAGCCTGGTGCGGGGATACCCGGGGGTGGGTCCGGTGTACCGTTGAGCAAGACGAAACCAACGGGCTGAATACAGACGGCGCCATTGTCCTCAACGTGCCTTCGAACATGGAAGCCAAAATCCTGAGCCGGATACAGTTGCACTGGTTGCGGGTCCGGGTGATTCAACCGAGACCGCGACAGCCCACGTATTCCGCATCGCCCCGTGTGAACACGATCATCGCGACGTCAATCGGCGGGACGGTCGGCACTACCCATTCGTCGATTGCAGGGAACGAACTGCTCGGGCGCTCGACCGGAGCCCAGGGAGAGTCCTTTCAGCTGCTCAACACTCCGGTCCTGCCGCGCGACCAAGACGAGTTCCTTGAAGTCTTCGAGCCAGACGAAGAGTGGGTCCGCTGGACTGAAGTCGAAACGTTTCGGGACTCGGGACCTGATGATAATCACTATGTCCTCGAGGGCCTTACCGGGACGCTCAGCTTTGGCCCGACGATCCGCCAGCCTGATGGGCTCGAGCACGTTCACGGACGTACACCCGCGCGCGGGTCATCGTTACGTGTTGGCCGATACCGTTTTGGAGGCGGGACTATCGGTAACGTTGGGGCAAACTCGTTGAGCATCGTGAGGTCGTCCATTCCTTATGTCTCATCCGTCACGAACCGGCTTGCGGCAGCCGGCGGCCTCGATCCCGAGTCGCTGGATGCCGCCCGATTCCGGGCCCCGCTGGTCATCAAGACACGCGATCGCGCGATTACGGCGGAGGACTTCGAATTCCTCGCCATGGAAGCCTCGCGGCGAGTGGCCCGAGCGCGGTGCATCCAGGTTCGCACCGATAGCAGTGCTTCCTCCGTCCCCCCGGGGACTGTCGAACTCCTCATCGTGCCGCTTGTGCCCGCGGACCATGCACGCACGATCGAATCGCTGCAACCACCGCCAGAACTGCTCGAGGAAGTGCGCGCCTACCTCGATGACAGACGAATCCTCGGGACGCAACTCGTTGTCGATGGCCCGGCTTACGTTGGCGTGAGCGTCGAAGCCAGCATACTCGTGCAGCGCCACCGCAATTCCGACGACGTCCGGGCGAACGTGGCCAGCCGTATCCGGGAGTACCTCGATCCGTTGCTTGGCGGCCCGAATGGCACGGGTTGGCCGTTTGGGCGGGACTTGTATCTCTCGGAGATGCAGTCCGTGGTCCAGGCCGTTTCCGGTGTCGAGTACGCCCAGGACGTTACGCTCTACCAGGTCGATATCCAGACCGGGCAGTCGCGAGCGGCGGGGCAGAAAATCACGGTCGCTGACGACGTGTTGCTGCTCTCCTACGAACATGTCGTAACGGTCTCGAACCGGTGACAACACCGACGAGACGCGGCCGCGGCGAAACGCGAGTCGTCGCGGCCAGCGCGCCGCCCCCGCGAGCGCCGCGCCCGCGCAGGCCAGTGCGTCCGAGCTATCCGCCTCCACCGCCCGGCGTACCGGAGACCCGGAGCAGCTACCTCGACTACCTCCCCGGGATCTACCAGGACAGCGAGTTTCTCGGGCGCTTCCTGCTGATCTTCGAACACGTTCTTTCGCCGATCGAACGAACTGTCGGAAACGTTTCACACTTTTTTGATGCTGACCTGACACCACCCGACCTCGTGCCCTGGCTCGGGTCGTGGCTGGGGGTGGTTGTTGATGCGCGAATCCCGGAGGAACGCCGACGGGAGCTTGTCCGGGCGGCGCCCGAACTCTTCCGCTGGCGCGGGACGCGCCGAGGCCTGCGCGAGTACCTGCGGCTCTATACGGGCATCGAGCCAGAAATCACCGAGCCGACGCTGAGCGAGATTGCGGCCAACCGAAACCTGGCATTTCGCTTCACGGTGAGGCTGCGGCTTCCCCAGGGCGTCCAGGTTCAGCGCAGCTTCGTGGAAAGTATTATCGACGCGGAGAAGCCCGCTTTCGCGGGCTGCACCCTGGAAATTACGAGCCTCTGAGGCCTACGGAGCCGGTTGGATGAATGGCGTGGCGCCGTCGGCGCTCTTTTCCGCCGCCCATCCGGAAAGGCCACCTGCACTCTGGATCTGCCACCAGATGAAGCCGTTAGCGGTAGTGGGCCCGCCTTTAATAGCTACTTTCTCGCCCGTGCAAAGCCTTCCCACGAGGTTGTCGCCAGCGTTGGTAGCACTGGAGCGAACGCCGAGGCAGTTGGTGTTCGACGGGACTGGGTCGGAGTTCGCGATGATGCCGTTGCCGCCAACGCGAAGGCCGGTTGGGGTCGCCGTAGCCGGCGCGGCGGAGGCGGCGGCCGAAGCCGCGGTCGTCACGGAAGCGGTGGGCTTGGCCTTGTCGCTATCGCTCCCGCCGAGGAGTTGCAGCACGGCGAATATGGCGCCACCCAGCACCAGGAGTACCACCAGGGCGAGCACCGGCAGCTTGTACGGCTCGAGCGGCGGCTTCACGGTCAGTTGCCCGTCGGCCGTGGAAGAGGCCTTCGCGCCGACCTGCTGCGCTTCTATGCGGAAGGTTCGGTTGATCGTCGGCCCAAACAGCTTTCGGCTCTTCGCCTTCACCGCGACTGCTGTGCGCTTCTCTTCCCCTGGCGCCAACTCGAATGTTTCGCTATCGAAGGCGTACACGAGGTCTCGCGCTTCATCGCTACCGGAAAGTGCGACAGAGATCGGCACGTTGCCGTTGTTCGCGGTGATCACAGCGAAGTCTTGCTTTCCACGGGTTGGATCGATCGTGACGCGGAAGCCTTCGAAGGCACGCACACTCACTTTTCCAAGTGCGCGAACTTCCCTTCCATTGACTTTCGAAGTTACCGCAACGGAAAACTCGTAGTCGCCCGCGCCGGCCGAGGAATCCTTTGGCGGCTGGATGACAACGGTTATCTCGTCGCGCGCTCCGGGCACGAGCGTCAGCGTCGGGCGGCTTACCTTCGCCCAGCCGGCGGGCAAGTCAACGATAGCAATCGTGAGCTCATCCGCGGTCGTCCCACGATTCTGCACGAGCACCGTCGCAGTGGTAGGTGAGCCAGCCGCGACCGGCTGCGACGGCGATGTAAGCGTCACTCCGATGGTCTGTTCGACTTCGTTGGAATCCCCTGATGGCCCCGGCGCGGAGCTTGCCTGCGCTCCAGTCCCGAGGAAGCGCGCTTCGACATCGCCGAAGCGCATTGTCTGGGCTCCGTCTACCGGGCTGGGCGTATTTCCCGGTATGCGTTGGCTGCCAACGAATGTCCCGGTACCCGAACCGAGGTCCTCAATCGTGACTCGGTCGGTCTCGATAACGAGCTGCGCGTGGCGGCGGCTCACCGAGACATGATCAATGACCACCTGGTTGCCGTCGGCACGGCCGATGATCACCGTCGGGGCGGTGATCGGGTACTCGCGAATCTGACCATCGGGCGTTGCGACCCGGAGCGTTCCATAGTCCATGCGGCTTCTCTCTCAGCGGCGGGCAGCATCCCGTGCCCGCGCTGCAGGGAAGCATACGCATGCAGTGTTTCAGAGACTAGGCGAGTTTCCCCGGTAGCAGCGCTTCGAGTCCGCGCAGGGGTACACCTTCGGGCAGGTGCTCGGGGCGCGCCCGCAGGAACCGCTCTTCTCCGTAGAACAACTCGCGAAGGTCATCCGGGATTCGGGCCATCATGCTGTTCTCCCCGAACTGGCTGCGATGCATGCCAGCCGCGCGACGCTTCGACTCCACGTGGTCACGCACATCGACAAGATGCGATACGGGCGGGTCCGGCTGCTGGAGGGCGTGTTCGAAACGGTTCCGGCGTTCCGGGTCGATTCCTTCGGGCATCAGGCCGCGTTTTTCCAATTCGAGGAACATGCCCGCGAACCGCTTCATGGTGAACGCGCCCCAGTACAGGTGGTCGGGAGCCCAAGGAGCGCCGCTCTCGGAGTATTCGGTAGGGTCTCCGGCCACTTCGAAGGCGGCCAGGGTGTGCTTGTGTATCGCGATGTGATCGGGGTGGCCATAGCCACCGGACGGATCCCATGTGAAAACCAGGTGCGGCCGGACATCCCGAATTATGCTGACCATGTGGCCAACCACGACCTCCGCCGGCTGTTGGTGCAGCGAACGAGCGTCTTCGTTCTCGGCAGTGCCGGCCATGCCGCTGTCCCGGAAGGGCAGGAGGCGGACATCGGCGAGCCCAATCTGTGCCATCGCGGCGCGAAGTTCGAGTTCTCTCACATAGCCCAGCGTTTCGGGAGTGCCGAGCGCGGGATCGCTGATCTCCCCCACCTCTCCCCGCGTGGCGCAAACCAGGGTGACGCGTGCGCCCCGGGCGATAAATGCGGCAAGAGTTCCGGTGACCTGACCTTCGTCATCAGGGTGCCCGTAGGCGGCGAGAATGCGGACGTTTTCCATCGAGCTATCGTAACCGCAACGGGCCGTGCAAGACGCTGCCCGAACGGCTAGTGTTCGCCATATTTGGAGGTTCCCCATGCAGTTCACGGACATCCTGTACTCGGTCGAAGACGGCATCGCCCGGATCACGCTGAACAAGCCCGAGAAGCTCAATGCCCTCTCCTGGGGCTCGTGGTCGGAAATCGAAAATGCAATCGCCCTCGCCGACTCCGATGACGGCGTGAAGGTTGTGCTGATCACCGGGGCGGGACGCGGCTTCTGTGCGGGCACCGACCTCACCACAGGAACGAAAGAATCCGATTGGCCGGAGCGGCCGCTGGCTGGCAGGCCGGGGATGATGCGTTCGCGCTACCTCGGCACCGCCCAGGTCTACCACTGCCGCAAGCCGACGATCGCGGCGGTGAACGGCGCGAGCGTGGGCGCGGGCTTTTCGCTGGCCATGGCCTGTGATATCAGGATCGCCTCCGAAGCGGCACGCTTCAGCGCCATTTTCGTCAAGCGCGCGATCGTCGCCGATACCGGCTGCACCTGGTTCCTCCCGCGCCTCGTGGGCGTGGAAAACGCACTGAAGTTGATGTACACCGGCCGCATCGTCAGCGCACAGGAAGCGCTGGGCATGGGCCTCGTGAGCGAAGTCGTACCCGCTGACGAGCTGAATGCGCGAGCAACCGCCATGGCCCGCGAAATTGCCAGCGGCCCATCCATCGCGATCGAACTGATGAAGCGCCTGACCCAGGAGGGGCTGACGCGCGGACTGGACGAACAGATCGAGATGGAGCAGTTCCTGCAGGGCATCACCCACAATACGGAGGACGCCGTGGAAGGGCGGACATCGTTCCTGGAGCGCCGGGAGCCCGTGTTCAAGGGCCGATAGCTTTGGAGGCCCCGCCGGGTATCGGCCAGCCGCGCATTCCCGGCGGGTGTGACAGAATCAACATTCAGCCTTTCGCCCGCGCTCTCGCGACGAACGCCTCACGACTGATGACTCACCACTAAGGATCACTACTCATGGCTCGCATGCGATTCGGCGCCTTCCTCGCCCCCCACCATCCCATCGGCGAACATCCGACACTCCAGATTCGGCGCGATATCGAACTCGTGGAACACCTGGACAAGCTCGGGTACGACGAATTCTGGTGCGGCGAGCACCACTCCGGGGGGTGGGAAACCATTGCCTCGCCGGAGATGTTCCTGGCCGCGGCCGGCGAACGCACGAGCCGGATCATGCTCGGGACAGGCGTGGTTTCGCTGCCGTATCACCACCCGTTCAACGTCGCGCAGCGCATCGTCCAGCTCGATCACATGACTCGCGGCCGGGCGATGCTGGGCGTCGGGCCCGGGGCATTGCCCTCGGACGCGCGAATGCTTGGCATCGCCCCGGCTGTGCAACGGGACCGAATGGATGAAGCCCTCGGCATCATCATCCGCCTCCTGCGCGAGGACAAACCTTTCAGCTACAAGTCCGACTGGTTCGAACTCAATGATGCTCAGCTCCAGATAAAACCCCTCCAGGAAGACATCCCGATCGTGTGCGCATCGACGATCAGCCCCGCCGGGATGAAGGCCGCCGGCAAATACAACGTCGGCGTGATCTCGATTGCCAGTGCCACCGCGGAGGGCCTTGCCGCTCTTCCAACGCAGTGGGGTTTCGGCGAGACCTACGCCGCGGAACACGGCAATACCATGGACCGCTCCAAGTGGCGGATCAACGCGAATTGGCATGTCGCCCCGACGAAAGACCAGGCGATCGAAGAAATCGCGGAAGGCATGCAACGCTGGCAGAACGAGTACAACGTGGACATCCTCGGGCGGCCAGGCGCCCAAAAGATGGGCGATGCGCGCGAATTCGCGACGCGCGTAGCGAACGCGGAAGGTTCGATGATCGGGAGTCCCGATGACATCGTCGCCTCAATCAACCTGCTTCAGCAGCGCTCGGGCGGTTTCGGCACGCTCATCGGCTTCGCCCACGATTGGGCGCCCCGCGAAGCCCAACTGCGGAGCTTCGAAATGTTCGCCCGCTACGTCATCCCACGCGTGCAGGGGCTCCTCGAACCGGTGCAGCGCTCGGCGGACTTCCTCCACGAACACAAGTCCGAACTCATGGAAGGGGCCGGCCAGGCGGTACTCAGCGCCATTCGACAGCACAACGCCAGCCATCCGCGCGGGGAAGCGGGCGCGGCCGGTAGACACTGAGGGACATTCTCATCGAGCGGCTGTGCGCCATCGCAACGGCGCGGTTTGAGTGGTATTTGGAAGCCAGGTCCCGGTGCGCGTCACCTCCGCGTTGGCGCGCACCTGAAACGAAGGCGTTAGGGGCGCTGGTCGTCCTGCGGGATATACACCACCGGCGCGGAATGCTTTTTGAAGGCCTTGCGGGCCTCCGGGCTGAGGCAGCGGAAGGCTTCGCTACTCAAGGAAATGGTCCGGGCCGGGAGCTGGAAGACGGTATTTACGTCGTTGCCGATGATGTCGAAAGCTCGCCCCTGCGGCGGCCCAAACTGGCCGGCCACGACGGTGCCCGCGTGTGCGCGGATCACGAGCGTCGATATTTCCAGGCCACCAGTCCGGAGGGACCGCTCGACAGTCGAACGGAGCTTTACCAGCGCCGCTGTGGCGGCATCGGCGGATGCCGCTGGCCAGGCCAGCAGGGCGCCGTCGCCAATCACTTTCACCACTCGGCCACCGGACGCGGCAGCAGCCGTCCCGACCTCAAGGTAGAAACGATCGCAGATCTCCACGATCGCTTCATCCGTCATTCCACGCACGGACCTCGTGAAGTTACTGATGTCCAGGGCGGCGATGAACAACGCCTCGCTGGACCGCGTAGGGGCAACCACGGTAGACATATATATTCTCCTCGCAAATGATTCAGGTCTGTCGCCAGCCCATGTGTCTGGCAGAAGAGCTACGCGGAGGTCGCGGGCCCGATGTCCCGCAGTGGCGCCAATCTACCACCACCGGCCACGCCCGTCCGTGACGAGGGTCACACAGGCAAGTTCGTAGCTTCGGCGCGGCCGCTGAACTGAGCCCGCGTGCGCCATTCGCCACCACAATATGTCGGCCCCACTTCAAGAACTTCGCCCGGCCGCTCGCGCACCCGTCCGGCTGATCCCACACGCGTCCGGGCTGAATGATGGGATAAGTGAATCCATCCACAGAAGTGACACCGAAGGTATCGTCGTCCGAATGGTTGCGTCTGCCGATGATAGGCGCATGAACCTTCTCAGTGCCCTCGCGCCCACTACTGTCCCGGTCGACCCGATTGAGGGCATCCAGGGGCGGGTCGCCCTCAGCGCGGCCGTAAAGGCGGTCAAAGTCCAGAACGAGATGGCGAAGGAAGTCCTGCGATTGCTGGAGCCCGGCGTGGGACGCAACCTGAACGTTTCGGCCTGAACGCGGCCCGCGCGAGGAACGTGATCGGGGGCGTCTGCTACGCTTCTGAACCATGCCAGTGACTTGTCCCGCCCCGATCATCCGGGTCGTCCCGGTTGGGCAGGCCGACTGCGAGGCAGTTGCCGCACTCGTAAATCGGGCCTTTTCCGTCTATTCCCACCTGTTCAAGGGCCAGCGTGCGTCTACCACGAACTATCGCGACGAAGCACTCTGCGCCGACCGCGAGTTCGGCCAGTTTGGCGACCACGAAATGCTCGCCTACCGCGTCTTCCACGAAGAGGACCACCTTGCCGGTCACCGGGATTTCGTCGTCACCCATCGCTATTGCGAAATGGTTAAAGAGTTGTGAAGCAAACCGTCCTCCCCGCCGAACCCTGCGACGCCGTCGCCATAAGCCGCGTAGTGAATGCCGCCTACCGGGTCGAAGACTTCTTCAAAGTCGGTGACCGGACTGATGCGCGGGAAATCGCGGAATACCTTCTCACTGAGACGTTTCTCGTGGCCCGCGACAACGATGGCGCAATTGTTGCGGCGATTCGGGTTTCCATCGATGCGACCCGGGGCCATTTCGGAATGCTTTCGGTTGCGCCCGAAGCACAAGGCGCCGGCCTGGGCCGGGCGCTTATCGAAGCAGCCGAGGCGTTCGCCCGAATCCGGGGCTGCTCGTGGATGGACCTGGAAGTGGCCAGCCCAAGGACCGAATTGCCGGATTTTTACCGCAAGTTCGGCTACGAAATTTCGGGGACCGCAGAATGGCCCCAGTCCGAACTGGGCTCGCTCAAGTCGCCGGCGTACTTTGTTGTTATGTCGAAAAGCATCGTCTAAACCAGCCTCCTCGGTGTTGAAACTGTTAGAGTGTTGGAATGACTGGCAACGTTGTGAATGGTCGAATCCTCATCGATGCCGCCGTGTGTAGTGGCAAGCCCGTGATCAAGGGCACCCGGATAATGGTCCGAAATGTCCTGGGAATCGTTGCTGGCGGCGGCACGGTCGAGGAAGTGCTTGAGAGCTATCCAGAACTGTCAGCGGAAGATGTGTCCGCAGCGCTTGAGTACGCAGCTGACCTCGTCGATCGTGTGTCAACGGTCCCGGCGTAGCCTTTCCATTGCCGATCCTCCTCGCCGATCAGAACGTGCCGCATGCTGCTTGCCTCTGGCTGGCCGAACGGTTGCCTGGTTGGGAAGTGATGCACACGTTTCATCTGGGTCTTGCGTTGGAATCGGATGAAGTCATTGCTGAACGGGCGATCGCAATGGGTGCGGTCGTCCTGACGTTCGATGAAGACTTCCTCGACACCCGAGGAGCCCTCAGGGACAAACTGGCCGGGGTGATTCGACTTCGAGTCTGGCCCACGCGGCTTCCGTTTGTAATCGATGCGCTGGAACGGCTGTTGGAAGAAGTGGATCCCGAGCAGTTTTTCGGAAAGGCGATCGTTGTTGATCGCCAGCGGGTCCGCGTGAGGCGGCTTTAGCGCCGCCCGAACTGCCGCGCGATCGCGTCCGTCCCAAGGTGGACCAGCGTAGGTCTACCGTGAGGACAGGTCCGAGGGGCAGTGGTGGCCTCAAGGTCCTCGACGAGCCGCCGCATTTCCTCCATCGACATGAGCATCCCGGCGCGGACACTGCTATGGCAGGCGACGGTGGCCGCCGCCTTCCCGAACGGATCCCCCACACGCTGCTCC
>JANPDX010000321.1:0-2381 GCA_031431695.1 Dehalococcoidia bacterium | reverse complement strand
ACGTTCATCGCCAACCGCTCAAAAAGACTTCTCTGCGAGTATGACCATCCGCCATTAACCTTTCACGTAGCAATCCGTTATCTCTAGTACACAAGGCACATCCGTGCTTATGGTGGAAAGGAGGACCTCGGCCTCAGAGATTCCGGCACGGCCCAGGGGGCTGGTTTGGGAAATAGTACGGTAGACAAGCTCGCACCTGAATTCGACGAACAAGCAGTCGTCGAAGCGGCGCAGCAAGGCGATCAAGCAGCGCTTGGTTTCCTTTATGATCATTACTTCCCGCGTGTCTACCGTTTCGTTTCAACCCGGCTCTTGTCAACCGAAGACGCAGAAGATGTGACCACGGAGATCTTCCTCCGCATCATCGAAAACCTGCGCTCCTTCACCTGGCGAGGTCTCCCCTTCGGCGCATGGGTCTTCCGCATCGCACGCAACGAGGTTGTCTCGCATGTGCGCCGCCAGAAGGTCCGTTCCGCCACCGCCCAACTCACGGAATCGATCCAGGACCCTTCACCTGACCACGTGGATGAACTCGTGACGGCCTTCACCATCGCGACCATCCGTAACGCAACGGAAAAACTTCCCGAAGCGCAGCGCCAGGTGATTACCCTCCGTTTTGGCGCCGGCCTCTCCGTCGCTGAAACCGCTCAGGCCCTGGGCAAGACCGAGAACAACGTGAAAGTCCTCCAGCACAAAGCCATCGCTAAACTCCAGGGAATGGTGCGTCACGAGTGATACGCCACCTTTTTGAACGCAAAGCCAGCTACCAAGCCGAACTTCTGGCCGAAGCACAGTCCCTCGTGGATGACGGGCTTGACCTTGACTTCGTGTTGGCGCTCTTCCCGGATGACGCCGAATGGCTCGAACGCGACCTCGCCTGCACTTCGGGCATCCGCGACGCCTACGAAGGTGAGCAGCCGAGCTACTACTTCGAAGCCTCGCTCAAATCCAAATTCGTCAACACGGCGCTGGAGCCGAAGCCGGTCGTGCCCGTAGTCATCATGCCACCCGCGTTCTCGGCGGCCCGTACCGCCGTCGCCAGCATGTCGGTCGCGAGCGTCGCTGCCGCCGTCGGCGTACTCGCCCTCGGCTTCATCACTGCCGGCGATTCTGTCCCCGGTGATTGGAACTACACCTTTAAGCTCGCGAACGAGCGCATGGAATACACGCTCTCTCGCGGCGACGGTCGGGTCGATATTCAGTTGCGCCATACCGAAGCGCGCGTTCACGAACTGCAGCGCCTCAGCTCGCGCGGCGAGGTTTCGACGGGCCAACTCGAACGTATCCAGCGCGAAATTGGCGACCTCAAGGAGCTCGCTCAGCAGGCTGACCTCGATGAGATGCAGCGCGCCCGCCTCGAAGGCGTCGGCCGCCAGGGCAAGACCGTCCTCGCCGATATCAACCAGAAGCAACCGGATATCCCCCAGAAAACGGTCGATGCCGCCGCTGCCGCCTTCGATGACATGGCTTTGCTCGGCGCAGCGGGCCCGAAGGAAATCCCCACTCCCACCGCCACACCCAGCGTTGTGCCGTCCGCTTCAGCGACACCCGAACAGAGCGCCACGCCCACGCCCACGCCCACGCCCACGGCCACCGAAACGCCTTCGCCTTCCGCGACTGCGGATCCGGCTGACACGTCCACTCCCGATCCTTCGGCGACCAGCACCATAGCGCCTTCCCAGGCCGAAACGGCCACCCCGTCCGCCACAACCGCCCCCTGAACCACTGATTAACCGCTGCGTTGCCCCCAACCGGGCGCCTGCATACCTTGGAAGCTGCCCCCAAGTCTCTTGGAGTAACCAATGCGACGATTCGCTTTTACGGCCGTGCCCCTGTGCCTTTTGATGGTCTCCGTCGGCTGCGACGGCAATGACGCCCCCGACTCCGCCAGTGTCGCCCAGCAGACGAGCCAGGCCGCCAGCTCCACGCCCAATACGAATGAGCAGCCGCAAGTAGCCGATAAGCAGCTTCCGACCTCAACTCCGGTCCCGGATATCTCGCCGGTCATCCAGGTTGGCGCGGCGGGCAAGCTTTACGCGCCCACGAAGAGCGAGTACGCGGCGCTGCCGAAGGTCAAGCTCTCCGTCGGCGGAAGAGAGTACGAAGGCGTGAGCCTCGCGCTTCTCGCCGAAAAGGGATCCGCCCGCGCCGGCGCAATTGTCACCATCCAGGGCACGCGCATCGACAACCTGCGACTCGGCGCCATCTGCTTCCCACTCGCCGACATCGCCGCCACCACCGTGCTCGTCATGGATAGCAGCGGCCACATCGCCCTCGTCAGCACTACCGTCCCACAGGATCAATGGTTGAAGGATGTCGTCAGCATCGCGTTGAACTAACGCGAACTCAGAGAAGTTCGCGGTATTGGCAATGTCCCGCTG
>JANPDX010000320.1:0-1762 GCA_031431695.1 Dehalococcoidia bacterium | reverse complement strand
CCGAGCCACTGCGGAATTCGGCTTTCCAGGTTTTCGCCGGCGCGCTCCAGAATGGCGGCGAGATCAAGGCCATTCGCGTGCCGGGGAAAGCCGACATGACTCGCCGGGAGATCGACGAGCTGACGGAGATCGCGAAGTCGGTCGGCGCGAAGGGACTCGCCTACATCGGCTTCACACCGGGCGAGTTGCGTTCGCCCATCGCCAAATTCCTGAGCGAGGACGAGATCGGAGGGATCCGGAGCCGTGCCGGGGCCGAGGAAGGCGACATGGTCTTCATCGTCGCGGACCAGCCCGCCGTGGTCGCAAAGTCCCTCCACGAGGTGCGCACGGCGGTTGGCCAGCGTCTCGGCCTGGTGGACAAGACGGTGCTTTCGTTTGAATGGGTAACCGGCTTCCCGCTGCTCGAGTGGCACCCGGACGAGGGCCGCTGGGATGCGACCCACAACCCGTTCTGCGGATTTCCGGAAGAAACCCGCGTGCACCTGCAGCCCGGCGGCGACCCGGGAAAGGCGGCCTCGTACCAGTACGACCTCGTCTGCAACGGAGCCGAACTTGGCGGCGGAAGCATCCGCATTTCCAACCGCGCTGACCAGGAACTCGTGTTTTCGCTGATGGGCCACACGCCCAAACAGCAGCAAGACCGCTTTGGCGTGGTGCTCGACGCGCTGGAATATGGCGCACCGCCGGAAGGTGGCGTCGGCGCGGGCATCGACCGGCTGATAATGACCCTGGCAGGTACGGAGAACATCCGCGACGTCATCGCGTTCCCGAAGGCTTCTTCCGGCGGTGACCCGTTGATGGGTTCACCGACCGCCGTCGACACGGCCCAACTCGACGAGGTTGGTCTGATGTTGAAACCGGTGTAACGGGGCTCGTCCCCGCTCGGTCCTTCCCGGGAAGGACGCCCAACGGTTCGCTCGCGGCCCGCCGCCGTAAAGCTACATTTCCCCTTGTTCCGGGTTCGGCAATGTCCGGGGCGGGGATTCCCGTGTACTCTTTGCCACCACTGGCCCACCCGCGACGGATCGGATGGGGCCCGCCAAACGTACCTCCTCCAAAGAAACCAACGGCAGGTGCTCATGTCGAACCGGATGCTCACCCTGATGATGGGCTTCGTAGCCTTCCTCATTTTGGCGGTAGGTCTCGTATTTGTGATCGCCCTCGCCGGTGGCGGCGGTGATGATGACGGCGGTTCCCAGGCCGACCCGAACAAGACCCCCAAGAGTTCCAGCTCTGGCAAAATCTGCGACGGCAAGTCGCTTATCGTCCCCGGCGACGACCCGTCGTCCGTCCTCGACCCGATCCAGGTCGGCGATGTCAGTACCAGCGAGTATGTCGTCGAAATCTTCGGCGGCCTCGTCACCCTCGACCCGCAACTCAAGGTCCAGCCGGACATCGCGAAGGAACTCCCGACGGTCACCAACGGCGGCAAGACCTACATCTTCAAGTTGCGCGACACCGTGGTCTTCCACAACTCGCAGCGCGTAACCGCCGATGACTTCAAGTACAGCATCGAGCGCGCCGCTGACCCGGCGAACGCTTCGCCAACCGTCCTGGCCTACCTCGGCAACATCGTCGGCATCAAAGAACGCTTTGCGAACAAGGCGGCCTCGGTGTCCGGTGTCAAAGTCATCGACCAGACCACCCTCCAGATCGACCTCGTTGAGCCGTCCGACTTCTTCCTCTCCGAACTGACCTATCCGGTGGCATTCGTTGTCGATAAGAAGACCATCGAGAAGAACCCGCGTAACTGGACGCAGAC
>JANPDX010000319.1:0-3128 GCA_031431695.1 Dehalococcoidia bacterium | reverse complement strand
TCTCACGTACGAACATCGTCTGATCGACGACATGGTCGCCGCCGCGATGAAGTGGGAAGGCGGTTATGTCTGGGCCTGTAAGAACTACGACGGAGACGTCCAGTCCGATACGGTCGCGCAGGGCTTCGGCTCGCTCGGACTGATGACCTCAGTCCTGCTGACGCCCGATGGGAAGACCTGCGAAGCGGAAGCCGCGCACGGCACCGTCACCCGCCACTACCGGGCACATCAGCGCGGCGAGAAGACATCGACCAACCCAATCGCCTCCATTTTCGCCTGGACTCAGGGCCTTTCGTTCCGCGCCAAACTGGACGGCACGCCGGATGTCGCCAAGTTTGCCGAGACGCTCGAGAAGGTCTGCGTCGAAACAGTCGAAAGCGGACAGATGACCAAAGACCTCTCGCTGCTTATCGGCCCGAACGCCCCGTGGCTCAGCACCGAGGACTTCCTGGACGCGCTCGACCGGAACCTCCAGAAGAAAATGGCGGCCTGGTAGTCCTCACCCCCCTCCCCTCTCCCGACGCTGCGGGAGAGGGGAGTTAGCGTGGAGTATTGTGCCAAGGTTCGACGCGCGGCACGCCAATGTGGAGTCGCTCTTTTGCATGTTCTGGGCTACTTGATCGGTGCCAGCGAAAGCAGGTGCCGCACTTCAACCCCGTCGTCCAGAGCCTCCCAGAAGACAGCGAAGCCACCGGGTTCAAGTGACCATCTGGATCGAGAGTCGTCCGAGGCATCTCGCAGCCATCTGAGCCACGGAACGTCACCGAACGCAGTCTCGACGATTCTTCCGTCGCTCAAATGCACGCGGAGACTCTCGGCAGACACTTCGACATCAATCGCAGTTACTTCGGTGTCAGGCGTCGAGGTTGGAGAAGTAGCCATCCCATGCCTCCAAGAAGCGCAACGCGTTCGATGCGACAAGTGCGAGGATTTCGCGCATCTCACGTTGAGTGTATCCGCGGTTATGTTGCAGAGCGATAGGCCTTAGCCAGATCTTCGCTTCAGCATAGTCCCGGAGCACGTGAACGTGCGCGGGTTCAACTCCGTCAGAAGCGTAGAAGCGGAACACGTACCCTTCAATCCTGAACGTCGGCATCAGTTACCCCAGCCTCCGCTCGAACCAGATGCCCCCATCCGGCCCCTCGCCGTGGAGCGGCCGATAGCCCATGCAGATCCAGAAGTAGACCGAGAGGCCGTCGTCCGGGAGGGCCCGGGTGCGAACCAGCGGGACGTTCGCAGTGTTAGCCGACAATGCAGAGTGCCTGGCTTTCAGGATTCCTCACCGGAGTCAAGCTTTGGCTGCGGCCCATTCGCGAGCCTTCGCGGCGAATTCATCCTTCACTTCGTCCCACTCGTACAGCGTGTCCGGATGGAAGTCCGCATCGTTAGGCCAGACCACCGTGTCCCAGTCGGGATCCAGCCGCACCTGCGCGAAGAACGCAGGGTCCCGCAATGGCCCGAACACCTCGCCGTACAGAATTGGTTCGAGATCGATTTCCCGCACGGCACCGTCCTCGAACTCGAGGGTGAGTCCATACGGTGGCACAACGGTTGCTCTCAAGATGCGGTGGAACTCGTGCATGGTTCTATCGTAGTGGATCGACTCGAGAAGTCGGCTGGTTTTCGACGGCGCGATTCCAGTTGGTCGTAAGTTCCGCGAAATGCAACTCGGCCCAGGCCTCCACCAACCGTCGTTGCCTCGTTGGCAAGTCCCCGGCGATGAGGCCGATGGGGTCAATCCCGAAGCTCGCTTCGAACGAGCCGTACACGGCGTGAAAGTGCGGAAGATGTCGACTGTCACGTTCGAAGAACATGCGGATGATGATTCCCTCGAAGCGGGACAGCTCAGGCATGGTCCCTCCGCCGCTCGAACCAGATGCCTCCGTCCGGTCCTTCGCCGTGCAGCGGCCGATAGCCCATCCGAACCCAGAAATACACCGACAACCCAAGGTCCGGGTGCGCCCACGTCCGCACCAGCGGCACGCGCGCGGCTTCGCAGGCCTGGTTGAAGAGCCGGGCCGCCTCTGAGCCAGCCCCGTAGCTCCGATGCCCCTTGTCGATACACAACGACCGCACCAGCAGTCCCCCGGCAATGTCCTCGATTGCTATCGCACCGACCGCGATTCCGTCTACCTGCCTGACGACCGAGACGCCACGATCGGCCCGTTCCAGGCGAAATCGTTCGCCGATAATCGGCAATGAAAGGTCGTCCGGGCTCATCGGGCGAGCCACTCCCTCGCGTGGCTCGCCACGACATCGACGGGCGCTTTCAGCTTTGTACACGCCGGCAGAGAATCGATGAACTGCTTGCCGTAGCGCTTCTCCCACACGCGCCGGTCGAGCAACGCGACGACGCCACGGTCTTCTTTGTCGCGGATTAGCCGACCGAAACCCTGCCGGAACTTGAGGATGGCCGCTGGGAGCGAGTATTCGCCAAAGGGGTCGCCGTACTGCTCGGAACGCGCCTTGAATACAGGGTCGCTTGGGACCCCGAACGGTAGCCGGGCGATCATCAGCATCGACAACGCATCGCCGCGGATGTCCACCCCCTCCCAAAAACTGGACGTGCCCAAGATGAGCGTTCGGGGGTTGGCGCGGAGGTGCTCGGTCAGCCGCTTGGGCGAACCGTCGACACCCTGCGCGAGGACGACTATCCCGCTTGCTTCGAGTTCCGGCCGCACCATCTCAGCGACCTTCCGCAAAGCCGCGTTCGATGTGAAGAGCGCCAGGGCCCTGCCATCCGAAGCACGGGTCAGCTCGATAACGGCTCGGGCAACGCCGTCAAGGTACTGGCGGTCGGAAGGGTCGGGTACATCCTCGATAGCCGCCAGCAAGGTGGCGTTGCCGTAGTCGAACGGCGAGCCCAACTGGAGGGTCTCCGGGTCCTCGAACCCCAGCCGTTTGGACGCGAACCCCATATTGCCGTTCGCACTGAGCGTGGCGCTGGTGGCGACCACCACCCGGCGCTTGGAGAGCAACTCCTCCCAGAGCCGGGGACCAACTTCCAGCGGCGCCATGTTGAGCGTTCCGGTCAGGTCTCGGTCCCGCCCTACCCAGAGGATCAAGTCGTCGGATGCCGCGCCCAGCAGTTGTTGCGTCTGCAGGTGCAGCTCGGAGACCTTGCGCAA
>JANPDX010000318.1:0-2440 GCA_031431695.1 Dehalococcoidia bacterium | reverse complement strand
CCGCGATCTTCGGGCCCATTTCAGTCAGCACTGACCTGGAAGTGTAGGCCGATTCGCCCCAGTCGCCACGCAGCACGCGGCCCATCCATGCGACGTATTCGGTCGGCAACGGGTTATTGAGACCGTATTCGTCCTTGATGATTTCGGCCTGCTCCGGGGTATAGCCCTCTCCGAGACGGGCGGCGACAACGGAGTCCGGGTTGAGTCGAATCATCCCGAAGATCAGGAAGGAAACAATCAGCAGAGTCGGGATGGACAGGAGAAGCCGTCGTAAAACGAACTGGTACATGGCAAACTCCGGCGCTGCCGCGAGTTGACGAAGGAACGATGGGGAGTATGGCTCCCCATCGTTCCTTGCGGTGGTGTTGGGCCTAGCTCTTGAGCCAGACGTTTTCGGCGGCATAGAAGCCCGTGGCGAAACCGAACGACGCGGGGTTCTTTACCCTCGAGGCCCACACGGTGAGGACGCCGCGCGAACCCATCCAGACTGGCCCGGGGTTATTGATGATATCCCGCTGAATTTCGAGTACGAGCGGCAACCGCGCCTTGTCGTCGTAAATCGTCGACTGCTTCTCAAGCTTCGCATCAAGCGTCGCGTTGCCGTAGTCGCCGTAGTTGCGGGTGCCCTTGTTCTTCGTATCGGAGTGGTGATAGAGGAGCAACTGGGCATCCGGGTAACCGCCCGAGAGGAAGAGGGTGGTGGCCAGGTTGTACTGGCGGGCCACTTCTCGTGGGAGGAAGTTCGCGGCGAAGTCCGTGCCGACGTTTTCCGTCTTCACCGTGACGCCGATGTCTTTCAGGTTCGATACGACGATGTCGTGAATCTGCTCGGTGCTGAAGGCCGTCACCGTCAGGACGGTTTCTTCAAAGCCATTGGCAAGACCAGCAGCCGAAAGCAGAGCCTTCGCCTCCTTGATTTCGTCTTCCCGTTTGCCGAACCCGGGGAGCTTCAGCAACTCCGCATCCGGAAGTGCCCAGCCGGGCGCCGCCGGCGTCATCGGGCCACCGACGAAGCCGAGGCCGCCGAAGACGGTGTCATAGACCTGCTTGCGGTTGATCGCGCGCCAGAGTGCCTGGCGAACCTTCGGGTCCTTGTAGCGGTCCTTGCCGTGGTTGATGAGCAGGCATTCGCGCGTCGGCGTTGGCGCCCGCGTAATGACGAAGTTTTTGTCCGTTTCGATCGTCTTGGCAAGGTCGGCTGTAGTGCCGATGACATCCGTCTGGTTCGCGCGAAGGGCATTGAGGGCTTGTTGCGAGTCAGTCTGGTGGTTGAACTCAATGGCTTCGAGCCAGGCAGTGTTTGGTCGCCAGTAGCCATCGGCGCGGCGTTTCAGGGTTAACTTTTGGGCAGCCACAAACTCGGCTAACTCGTAGGGCCCCGAGCCAATCGCGTCAGCGGCGGTGAGGATGGCATCTTTGCCCCTGGCAGCGATCTCTTTCGGGATGATGAAGTTGTACTGGTCGCTCATGACCGCCAACAGGTCGGCCTGGGGAGACTTCATCTTGAACTGGACAGTTTGCGGGTCGATAACCGTGATTGAATCGATCGCGCCAAACTGTCCCGCGCGCGGCGACACCGTTGCAGGGTCCCGGATGCGGTCGAAGCTGAGCTTTACGTCTTCGGCAGTCACCGCGCGACCGTTGACCGGCGCCTTGTTTTGCCACTTCGCTTCCGGGCGAATCTTGAAGGTAAGCGTCAGTCCGTCCGCCGGGACTTCCGGGAGGGCTGAAGCGAGGTCGCCTTCGATCGTCCCCGGCTTTGCCGAGCTGAACCGGACCAGCGTGTTGCCGATCGCGCCCCAGATGCCCAGCGATTCGGTCGGCGTATTGGTCCTGTGCGGGTCGATGATCGACCCAATGGTTGCTAGCCAGCGAAGCGTGCCGCCCTTGACCGGCTTCTCGGTCGCATCGATGGTCGGCGCTATCGGCGTGAGGTTGCTGTTGTTGTTTCCACCGCTGCCGCCGCTGTCGTCGTCATCGTCACCGCATCCGGCGAGTGCCAATCCGGCGAGCCCAGCCGCTGCGGTCGAGCTGCCCGCGAGTACCCTGCGCCTACTGAGCGAGCGCTTCCAGTAGGAATCCCAGTATTGAGACATTTGCCCTCCATGTGGATGTACCAATTTGCGCGGCATCTGCATCGTGAGAGCGTCCGGCCCGCTCGTCAACTCACCGCCGAATGACGCTCTCACCGAGGATGTGTTCCCGTGCCTCGGCTACTACATATAACGATCCGGTGACGCAGATCAGATCTTCCTCGCTGGCGTGGGAAAGAGCCGTATCGAGCGCATCGCCAACCGATTCCTCGGCGACCGCGGCCGGCCCGAGGAAGCCGATTTCCTGGATCATCTGGTAAGGGTCCATCGAACGCGGGTTGTTGAAGCGTGTGCAGACGATGAGCTCGGCCAGCTTCGCCAGCTTGAACCCCATCTCGCGGACATCC
>JANPDX010000317.1:0-2927 GCA_031431695.1 Dehalococcoidia bacterium | reverse complement strand
GGAGCAGTTCGCGGGGCATACTTTGGGCGAATCATCGGCTTGCAGGCGTTGTTCGTCGCGGGCGCGCGGGCGCTCGGTCCGATACTGGTTGGGATGGTGGGGACGAGCCAGGGCGCCTACGAGACGAGCTTCCGGGTGGCGGCGGTGGTGCTGCTGGTGGCGGCAGCCGGCACATGGTGGACGATGCGGCCAAGACCGAGTCCGAGGCGCGCACGCCCGTAAGCGCGTGGCTGTTGACCCGGCACGAATGCTCATTGTTTGCGCACGCCCTCGGCCGGGGCACAACCAAATCCGAGGCGCGCACGCCAGTAAGAGCGTGGCCGTTGACTCGGCACGAATGCTCGACCTTCGCCAACGACCGTAGCTAACCCGGCGAAACGGTTCGCATGCCATGGGCGTACGCGCTTACTGGCGTGCGCGCCTCTGACTCTGGCCTCGGACTTTGCCCGGGCGTTTCCCACCGGGACTTTCGCGCTCCGGCGTGACGCGCAACACTGGAGCGGATGGACCTACAGATTCTTTTCGCAATAGGCATGCCCGTGGCCATGGTGGCCGGCGGTATCGCCGCCTGGCGCGCTTCGAAGAAGAGCAACGCGGCACCGGAAACGCCGCTCTGGAAGGACGATTCGCTCGAAGACTGGCGCAAGGAGCGCGACGCGCAGGCCGAAACCGACCGGCTGCAGCGCCCCAACGACTCGCATCTTTCGACGGGTTCGGAAGAGCAGCAGGAAACGAAGAAGCAGCACCAGCGACTGGGCGGCTAGCCGATTTTGGATTGTGGACGGTGGATTGACCGTCGCGGAGCGGTTCCGAGGGACTGATCAAGTCCAGCTAAGGGCCGAGCGTCGCTATACTCGCCCATCTCTCCCTGAAGGTCTTTCATGCTGACAACCGCGCTCACCAGAGCCCTCGCCATCGACCATCCGATCATCCAGGCCGGCATGTCCTCAGACTGCGGCGCGCCCCTTGCCGCTGCCGTCTCGAATGCTGGTGGTCTTGGCACCGTTGGGAGCCTGGGGCGCTCCCCGGAGGACCTCGAACGGGAACTGGCCACCATCCGCGGCGCAACTTCGCGGCCGTGGGCGGTGAACGTGGCCACATGGGATTGGTCGCCTTTCGCGGCGACGTTGTTGGATGTGGCGATCGCGGCCCGGCCACCGGTCATCACGTTGTCGTTCGACAAAACGCTTCCCGCGTTGGAAAAGTGTCGAGCGGCAGGATTGGTGGTGTTGGTCCAGGTGCAGGATTTCGCGACGGCCCGGGCGGTCGTCGCCGCCCGCCCGGCCGGGATTATCGTCCAGGGCAACGAAGCCGGGGGGCATACGGGCCACCGCGGGACGCTGAGCTTCGCAGCCCAGGTGCTCGAGATTGCGGACGGGCTCCCGGTCATCATCGCGGGTGGAATTGGCGACGGTCGCGGAGTGGCGGCCGCCCTGGCGATGGGTGCCGCGGGTGTCCTGATGGGCACTCGCTTCAAGGCGACGCCCGAATTCGGGGGGCCGAACACGGGCCACCTTGATGCTCAACGCGAGGCCATTGTAGCGCAGGACGGTGACCACACCGTCGGTGCGATGACCGCTGACCTGGCGTTGGGGATGCGCTGGCCGAAGGGGATTATCAGCCGCATCCTGGCGAACGACTTCACCGACGAGTGGCACGGCCGGGAAGAAGAACTGCGCGCGGAAGTCGCGCGGCAGGCGGCGCCGTTCGCGTGGACCAGCGGCCACAACAATCGCCCGGAAAACATGCTGAACTGGGCCGGTGAGTCCGCGGGGCTCGTCCACGAAATCTTGCCCGCGGCTGAGGTGGTGCGGCGCACGGTGGCTGAGGCGGAGGCGCTCCTGCGGAGGGTGGCGGGAGTGCTGGGGTAGAAGCGATCCGTTGGGCGCATCGCGCCGAGCGGGTGCGGGACCCGCAACTACGGAGAGTTGCGAGCCCGGAGCGATAGCGATGGGACGGAGGAAGCCAGCGACTGTCCGGGCATGCGGGTGCGGCCTCCCTGACGGTCGGGGCTAGTGGGTTACGCGGTTGCTGTCGGGGTGGCCCCGTTGGGCGCATAGCGCCGGGCGGGTACGAAGACCCGCAACTACGTTTGGCGTGCCTCCACGGTTGCCGTACCCTAGCCGCGCAGTCCGAATCAGGTTCGGACAATCCAAAATCCAAAATCAGCAATCCCCATTCAGGAGGCCTCCCGTGCCCATCGATCCCTCGAAAGCGCTCGGCGCAACCATTTCTGGCGGTTCCGCCAGGTGGGACCGCGACAAGGTCATCCTTTACCACCTCGGTGTCGGCGCGGGAGTGCCGCAGAACGACCCGAACGAACTCGCCTACACGTATGAGAAGGACCTCAAGGTGCTGCCGAGCTTCGGCGTCATCCCGGCGTTCGCCTCGATGGGCGGCCTGGGCGTGGTGCCCGGCCTTTCGTTCAACCCGATGATGCTGCTGCACGGGGAGCAGGACCTCGAGATTCGCAAGCCGATCCCGGTCGAGGCCGAAGTCGAAACCAACGGCAGGATCGCGGGCATCTACGACAAGGGCAAGGCCGCGCTCGTTGTCATCGAAACCGAGACGAACGTGAAGGGCGAAAGCGAGCCGCTGTTCGTGAACCGGTTCTCGCTGTTCCTCCGCGGCGAAGGTGGCTTCGGCGGGGACAGCGGCCCGGCGGTTAGCAACGCGGCCCCAGAACGCGCGCCCGATGGCGAGGTCGAATCACCGACGCTTCCGCAACAGGCCTTGCTCTACCGCCTCAGCGGCGACAAGAACCCGCTCCATGCCGACCCCGGCTTCGCGAAGATGGGCGGCTTCGATCTCCCGATCCTGCACGGGCTGTGCTCGTACGGAATCGTCTGCAAGGCGGTCGTCGACCATGCCCTGGGCGGCGATACCTCGAAGGTGGCGCGTTACCAGGCGCGGTTCGCGGGTGTCTT
>JANPDX010000316.1:0-2710 GCA_031431695.1 Dehalococcoidia bacterium | reverse complement strand
CGATGCACTTCTCCGCTGTCCGGGTGCTCGGCCGGTACATGGTCTTCTTATACGGGCAGGCCTCGACGCACTTCCGGTAGCCCCGGCATCGCTGCTGGTCGATCAGAACGATGCCATCCTCTTCGCGCTTGTAGGCGGCGTTGCGCGGGCAGGCCGCCACACACGCGGGATACGTGCAGTGGTTGCAAATTCGTTGGAGGTAGAAGAACCAGCCCGCGTGCTCGGGAAGGATCGCCCCTTCCTTCGAGAACTTCGTCGCGGTGTCCTCGAAGATGTTGGGAGCCTTCCACTCCTCGTCCGTTGGAAGGTAGCCGGTCGCCTGGTTGGTCACCCCGTCAGCCGTTTCGAAGATCGTCTTGCCCTCAAACGTGCCGTATGGCGCGGAGATCGGATCTTTCTTCGTCGCATCCCAGGTTTGGTGGCCAGGGTTCGCTTGCTCCTGAAGGTCTAGGACTTTCGTATCCCAGTGCTGAGGGTAGCCGCCATAAGGCTTCGTCTCGACGTTGTTCCACCACATCAACTCCTGGCCAGGCGAAAAGGTCCAGGTGGACTTGCAAGCCATCGTGCAGGTTTGACAGGCAATGCAACGGTTGATGTTGAACACCGCGGCGAACTGTCGTTTCTGCTTGCCCGTCTCGAAGCGGTAGCCCATGTTCCGACCCAATTGCCAGTTGTAGACGTCAGGCATGGCTTTCCTCCGTGGCCGGCCGGCCATACACCCCGTCGGAGATGGCGCGAACGAATGCCACACCTCGCCGTTCGAGAATGGAATGCGTCCCCGTGAAATGCGCGGATTCGAACATCCGCATGATCCGGTCACGCGGCATTCCCATCAGGGCGTACTCCTCGATGAAGCAGCGCGCCATTACTTCGTCCGGGTCCGTCCCAGGTTCCGCGGTGTAGCGCATCGCGACGAATTCGTAAGGGTCATCGGCTTCGAAGTCTTTTTCAGCCATCTCAAGCCTTCCTCACGGTGGTGAACCCACCATCGAGGTACCGCTTCATCAGAGCGCTTTCGTCGCCGGGAGTCATGCCAGTGGTACCTGGGAGCCAGGCGCCGGTACCGTTCATTCCGCCCGGCTCGGCCTTCGTGATCTTGACCAGGGTTTCCTTAGGGACGGTGTTGACGGCGTGGTTGTCCGCTTCGCCACCGAAGATGAACGCCTGGGCGACCTTCGCCTTGTGGAACAGGGTGTCCGTCTGATGCATCGGCATCGCCCAGTCTCTGGTCACACTCTGGTGTGAGCCGTAGCGGAAATTCGACTGGTACCCCGTATCGGCCGAGACCGCCCGGCCGTCGGCTCGGGTTTCATGGGCGAGCACCGTCTTTTCGCTGGCGCAGAATCCACCGTGCTTGGTCATCACTACGCCTCGCGGGTAAGCGGGGTTGAACTTCACGCGGAGCATCAATCTCGCCACCTTGTAGTGCGGGTCGTCTGGCTTCCATCCGATGTAGGGGCGGTCCGCCGGATTCGCGTCGACCCACACGTAGTCGCCGTCGGCGAGTCTCAACGCCGCCGCATCCTCAGGATTCATGTGCAGTTGCTGGTCGCCAACGCTCGGGAGGCGCTTGTCGGCCCGGTATGGGTCGGCAAAGTTGTTCGACCAGAGGTTCATCCAATCGGTTACCGCCCAGGACGAATGCACCGTGTGCCGCGTCTTCGGCGTCAGGAAGTAGAAGTTGTATCCCTGCTCCCAGAGCGGGTTCTTCGTCTTCTTGGCCTCGGCCCAGGGCAGGCGGATGTTTCTCACGGTTCGTCGCTCCGGGTCCATGTCGTCCCTGGAAATGCCATAGTCGTTCGGCCGGATGAGCGGGTTCGAACTGACGATGACGTTCGGCAGGTATGGCGTAGCCTCCGGCCCCTCGCGATGCACGATGAAGTTTTCGCCGTAATCGATAGCTTCCGGAATGTCGCAGTACGAGTTCATCCGTCCGGTATCGGTATGGAACGGCATGTTGTCGTGGACCTGCTCCCAGTACGGGATCCGCGGATATGTCCGGAACATCAGCAGAGCGGAGCCGGGCTCGCCGTATTTGCCTGCCATCACGTCGTCTACGGTGTAACCACTCGTGGTACCCGAGCTATCGAGCAACCGCTGCATGTAGATATCGGTGCGGCCTTCGAGCGCGAACTTCCAGTAGTCCGCGAACCGCTTATCGCCAGTCAGGTCGGTCAGCGCCTTCGCCACACCGGCCATGATCATGATGTCGTCTTTCGTGTCGAACATCGGCTTCACGCCGCCCTTCCAGATCTGAAGGAAGGGGTTCTGGCACGATGCCGTCACTTCGGGCTGTTCCATTTCCAGCCAGGAATTCGCCGGCAAGATAAAGTCGGAGTACTCACAGGAGAGCGTCATCTCAATGTCCTGCGTCAGGATCATGTCCATCCGCGGTAGGACATTGAACAGCACGCCATACAACCACTTGGCGTTGTTGATGAGGTTCACGTTCGTCGTCCACACCACCTTGGTGGGCGTGGGCATGTGAGTCTTACCGGTGAATATCTTGCGGCCGGCTTTCGGCGTATCAACGATTAGTGCCTGGTCTCCGTGGTCCCAGTAGGCGGGTTCTTCGTCCTTCGTATAGGCGTGGGCGTGGACGTCCTTGCCCTTCGCTGCAGGGTCCAGGTTCATTTCGAACGGATCTTCGGCAATCCATCCCTTGAATCCGGGACCCGTCTCTGGCGTGCCCTGGAAGAGGGCCGCTTTG
>JANPDX010000315.1:0-2144 GCA_031431695.1 Dehalococcoidia bacterium | reverse complement strand
GTGACTCCGACGAGCACGAACAGCGCAACCAGGACGGCTACGAGGATGATGCCCGAAAGCAGCCAAAAGATGGCCGTGAAGACGATGAAAATGTCGCGCCACTCACTCCAGGTATCGGGGCCGGTCCAGGCGTCGGGGAAGGCGTCCCCGTGGATGAAATCGTTGTTCCAGTAGGAGAGGACGCCGTTCGTGGCGAGGATGCCGAGGCCGAGCAGGATGGCCGCGGAAATCACGATGAGGACGAAGCGCATGAGCCAGTACCCCCGGTCTTAACAAAGATGATACGGGAGGAGGAGGCTAAAGGCATGAGGCGAAAGTGGGTTAGTCCCATGCGCGAAGGCTCGCCTCAAACGTGTCGCTTATGTCGTATTGAGCGGCAGTGACAAGGTCGCCAAGGAAGCGAAGGCGATCTTCGAGGTACTGGCGGGCCCCCGCAGGGCTGATCACGTCGTCGCTTTCGACTGCTTCCATGAACAGTGCGGACGCGAGGACGCCCGGTCCGGCGTTAATAGCGGACCGGGCGGCTTCGTCGTCTTCAAGGGGGCGCTGATAGATACGCGAGAGCTGGCGGTGGCGCGAATCGGTCACCGGCGCTTCGCCGCGCCTATGGCGCGACTTCCTCACGCGGCTTGATCTTGCTGTAGCAGTTGCTGCAGTAGACGGGCCGTTCGCCTCGGGGGACGAAGGGGACTTCGGTCATCTGGCCGCAGTCCGCGCAGGATGCCGGGTGCATCTGGCGAGGCGTTTTGCCACCGAAGCTGGCGAAGTTGCCATAGCGGACGTAACCGTCGTTCTGTTCAAGGGTGCTCTGGCTGGTGCGCCGCGCCGAACGGCAGTTCTGGCAGCGGGTGGGCTCGTTCATCAAGCCCTTGTTGGCGTAGAACTCTTGTTCGCCGGCGGTGAACACGAAGTTCGTGCCACAGTCGCGACAGGCGATTTGTTTGTCGGCAAAAGCCAAGGGGAAGGGTCTCCTGTTTTCCGCAACTCTGCGGGTCTGGAATTAGCTTAGCAGATGGGGCAACGGGGGGTAGGCGGGGCCATGTGGTACCGGGCGAGCGAGAGCTTCCGCTCTCGCCTCTGATGGCACGACGGCGGGGACGCTAGCGGTAGATAGGCGAGGACAATGCCCGCACGTCTTCGCGGTTGTGGTCGGCCGGGACCCGGAGTTCGGCGCGGAGGTAGCGGTCGAAGCGGATTGCGGGTGGGAGTCTATAGGCGCCCTTCGAATTCGAGAGTGTGACCCGGTGTTTGCGTTCGCCGTCAGCGATGAATTCGAGTTCGGTGTGGGCGGCCCGTTCGTAGCGGGCGGTGATGCGGCCCTCGGCGTCCTGTTCGAGGGCGAGGAACGGACCTTTCGGGCCGTCGGAGATGGCGGTCTGGCCGGTGGTGATGGCGTTGAGGATGGATGCTTCGTTGAGGCCGGTTTCGCAGTAGAGCCAGGTTGTGGGGTCACCGACGTGGTGCGGGTGCCGCGCTATCGCGGGTGGAGCGCTGTGGGCGTCGCTGCCACCAACGGGGACGATTTGGCGGCCGGCGGCCAACTGTTCGTCCCAGGCATTCACGGATTCCCAGTTGTACCAGCGCCAGGGGGCTTGCCAGACCTCGCGAACCGCGAAACCCGGATCGGTAAACTTCCATGGGGGCCCGACTTTCTTCGGGTGGTTGATGGAGAACGGACGTTGGCGCGCTTCGACCCAACGGAGGAGTTGGTGGATTTCGGCGTCGGTGGTGTGGCGAAATTCGACCCACTCCCGGAGACCCCAGACGTTGGCGTGGCCGCTGTAGGTGGTTACTTCCTCGCCAGGGACGAGGAGCAGCGGCGGGTCCTTCCAGGCGTCGATGACGGGCATGTGGGTGATGGTGTTGTGGTCGGTGATTGCGAGGAAATCGAGTCCGCGCTTCTTCGCGAAGGCCGCCATTTCCGCGATGGTGTTCTCGCCATCGGAGTGGTCGGTGTGCGAGTGGAGGTCACCGCGATACCAGCCGGGCGTAGAGGAGAGAGGTGAGACGTGAGAGGTGAGTGACGTGCGGGCTTTCGGCTTCTGAGTGACGGCGCCGGTTTCGAGGGAGATGGTGAGCCAGTAGCGGACACCGCCTTCGGGGATTTCGTAGCCACCGAGGACGACCGACCACGCGCCCGCAGG
>JANPDX010000314.1:0-1719 GCA_031431695.1 Dehalococcoidia bacterium | reverse complement strand
ATGCTCGGGGTGACGAACCTGATCCCGGGGCCGAACTCCACGGAAATGGTGATGCACCTCGGCGCGGAGCGGGCTGGCTGGCGCGGACTCTGGGTAGCAGGACTGGCGTTCATCCTCCCGGCCACGCTGATAACGGTCGGGCTTGCCTGGGCTTACGTGAAGTACGGGGCCACGCCAGCGGGCGCGGGCATCATCCTCGGGGTGCAGCCGTTCATGCTGGCGATCATCGTGCAGGCCATCTGGGGCCTGAAGGGGGCGATGCTCAAGGGCGCCGAGACGTTCGTGCTGGTGTTCGTGGTGGCGTTCGCTTCAGCAGCCGGCGTTGGCGAAGTCGTCCTGATTTTCGGCGCCGGGTCCGCGATGCTGGTGATCCACTCCGCGGTTCGCCTGCTCACACGGAACGCGCGCAGGAACCTCGACGGCTTGCCGAAGTCCGCCCGAGTCCGGCGGCGCGGGCCCTTCCGGCGAAACTGGGCACTCCTCCCTTTCATGGTCGCGACACATCCGCCGGGCTACTCCACCTGGGAGCTGTTCCTCGTGTTCTTGAAGATTGGCTCGCTGCTGTATGGCAGCGGATATGTGCTGCTCGCGTTCATGCAGACCGAGTTCGTCGACCAGCGGGCGTGGCTGACGCAAGCACAGTTGGTTGACGCGATTTCGGCCGGACAGTTCACACCCGGGCCTGTGTTCAGCACTGCGACCTTCGCGGGCTACCTTATCGACGGGTGGCAGGGGGCCGCGCTGGCCACGGTTGGCATCTTCCTGCCATCGTTCGTGTTCGTGACCGTTACGCACCCACTCGTGCCGCGGCTGCGGCGCTCAACCTGGGCGGCGCCGTTCCTCGATGGCGTGAACGCGGCGGCGCTGGCGTTGATGGTGGTGGTGACGGTAAGGCTCGGGCTCGAAGTGTTGGACGGTTGGTACACGGCGGTGCTGTTCGCGGTGGGCATCGGGGTGTTGCTGCGGTTCAACCCGAACAGCGCCTGGTTCGTGCTCGCGGGGCTGGCGGCAGGGTTGGGGTACGCGGCGGTTGTGTGAGTGGTAGCGGCGGAGGTAGCTGGCGCGGCGTCCTTCCCGGAAGGACCAGTAAGCGCGTGAATGTTGACCAACCCACGAGCGTCGCAATTTAGCCTGCCGACCCCTAACCAGGAACACTTGTGCCCGGCCATAGACGCCCGCGCTTACCAAAGGGCTTGTCTCGGACTGGTGATACAATCCTGAGATGGAACTCAGTTCGCGCATCACAGTGAATCCCGGTCAGTGCGGCGGCCGTCCCTGCGTGCGCGGCATGAGGATTCGGGTCGTCGATGTGCTTGACCTTCTGGCGGCGGGCCTCTCCGCCGCGGAGGTCCTCGAAGAGCTTCCCGATCTGGAGAGTGACGACATCCGCGCCGCCCTCACGTTTGCGAGCCAGCAACTCGAGAGCGGCCGTTCCGCGGTCGCGTGAGGGTTATTTGGGTCGATGCGCAGATCTCTCCTTCGATCGCCCGGTGGCTGACCGAAAACTTCGAGGGCGTCGAAAGCCGCGCGGTGCGCGCCGTCGGCCTGCGTGAAGCGGAAGACATCGCAATCTTCGACGCGGCAGGGACGGTTATTCTGACGAAGGATGATGACTTTCGAACGTTGCACGGGACGCGGTTCCCGGCGCCGGCTGTGATTCTCCTGACCTGTGGCAACACGTCAAATCAACGCCTCAGAGATATCCTAACTCCAGTTATT
>JANPDX010000313.1:0-3801 GCA_031431695.1 Dehalococcoidia bacterium | reverse complement strand
CCAGCAGCAGGCGAAAGAGACCCTCAACGCCATCTGGGATCGGGGCAGTTTCGCCTGGCTCATTGGCGGCACCGGCCAGTACATCTGGGGACTGCTGGAAGCCTGGCAGGTACCGGACGTGGAGCCCGACGAGGCGTTCCGGGCCGAACTCGCCGCCTTCGCCGAAAGCGACGGCCACGAAGCCCTTCACCAGCGCCTGGCGGCAATCGACCCGGAGACGGCCGCAAAAATCGACGGCCGTAACATTCGCCGTGTCATCCGGGCAATCGAGGTTTTCGAAAAGAGCGGCCGCACCATGAGCGACTGGCAGAAGAAGCAGGCCCCGGACTTCGAGTTTCTGCTCTTCGGTATCGACGTGCCGCGCACCACGCTCTATCCGCGTGTGGACAAGCGTGTGGGTGCGATGTTCGACGGCGGACTGATCGAGGAAGTGAAAGCGCTGCTGCACGCTGGGGTGCCCGCCGATGCCCCCGCCATGTCCTCGATCGGCTATGGCGAGACGGTGAAGTACCTCCGCGACGAAGCGACCCTCGACGAAGCCAAAGAGCGCACGAAAATCGCCACCCACCGGCTGATTCGAGCCCAGGACCAGTGGTTCCGCCGCGACGACAAGCGCATCAGTTGGGTCCAGGATGCGGACGACATCGACCTGCGAGCAAACATCTTCACGGGCGCGTGCACGAACGTGATCCGGGGCGAGGGCCGGCGGTAGGTTCACTTCGGTTCCAGCGCTGCAAGACGTCACGGGAGCTCATTGGACAGTCGGTGACGCACTTCCGGAGCCATCGACGGCGAGGGGAGTGGACGGAGGAGGTGAGCCCGTGGCGCTGGCCGCTCGTAGGCTGGCGAAATCCCAAACGCTCGGTGCCCCCGCAACGAGCCCGCTCCAGACTCATCCCCGGGGCAGTGGGATATCCAGCCTGCGGCAGATCAGCCTCACGACGACGTTGCCAAGCTCAGAATGGCGGGGCACCGCTTGAGTGGAGCCGTTGGATGGGTTGTTCCACATTGAATGTTCCGCGCCCTCTCTTCGCAGTTCACAGCCGTGCTCACGAAGATGCCGGATGAATGCGGAACGCTTCACCCGACCAGCACGGTCCCGCGCTGCGCGGACGGCGCCAGGTTCTTCACCGCTTCGTCCCGCAGATGCTCAAGCATGAATTGAACGGACGAGGCCAGGTCGCTGCGAGCTGCCTCCTGCGTTCGGCCCTGGCCGATTGTGCCCGGGATCTCTGGGCAGGTGGCGGCCCACCAACCGTCGTCGCCCAATTCGAAAATCGCGATGAACTCGTGCTTCACCGATCCATAGTACCAAAGCTCCGGCATACCGTTCGAGGGCCTTGTCTCCGGGCACCTTGTCCAAGCGTTGCAAGACCACCGGCCGCTTGACGCCACCAGGATGCGCTAAACTCTTCCCATGCGCGTTACAAAGATGCACGGGGCAGGGAACGACTACATCTACACCCTGCCCGACCGTGAGCGAGACTGGGAAGCCCTCGCCCGCAAGATGAGCGACCGCCACTTCGGTATCGGCGCGGATGGGCTGATCATTGGCCTCAAGTCAGACGTCGCAGACATGCGCATGCGGATGTGGAACCCGGACGGCTCGGAAGCCGAGATGTGCGGCAACGGCATTCGCTGTCTCGTGAAGTTCGCAGTCGAGGAAGGCTTCCTGCCGAAAGATTCAGAAACTGTGTCGGTCGAGACGCTCGGCGGCATCAAGGTACTTCAACTGTTCCGCGAAAACGGCGTCATCACATCGGCGCGGGTGGACATGGGCCCGCCGAACTTCGACCCGGATTCGCTGCCCGCGAATGTCGAAGGTTCCGGGCCTGTCATCGACTTGCCGCTCGTCGTCGATGGCATGGCGTTGAAGCTCACATTGGTCAGCATGGGCAACCCGCACGCCATTCACTACATCGACCACGACCCGGCTACTTTCCCGCTGGAGCGCATCGGGCCGCTGGTGGAGAACCACCCATTGTTCCCGCGCCGTACGAACTTTCAGGTCGTCCAGGTGCTGAACACGGGCGAGGTGAACCACCGCGTCTGGGAACGCGGCACCGGCATCACCCTGGCCTCCGGAACGAGTGCGAGCGCCGTATGCGCGGCCTCGGGGCTGCGAGGCTTCACCGGCAACCGAGTCATCGATCACATGCAGGGCGGCGACCTGGTCCTGGAGTGGGACGGCAAGGGCTCTGTTTTCATGACCGGCCCGGCGGTGCGCGTCTTCGATACGGAATGGCCGGACTAATCCGCTACCTCCCCATCCGAACTTCCAGCGCGTGGCGTAGGCTCTTCACATGTTCGACTTCGGTACGCCCTGGTGGGGAATCATTCTACGGACCACCGTTGTTTACCTTGCGGTGGTCATCGGCTTTCGACTTTCCGGGAAACGACATATTGGCCAGATGGCTCCGTTAGATCTTGTGGTGATCCTCCTCATCGCGAACGCGGTACAGAACGCGATGGTCGGCCCAGATGTGTCTCTCGGGGGCGGACTGGTTTCAGCTGCCACGCTGCTTGCTATCAGCTTCGGGGTTTCCGAATTGCGCGAACGATCCGGCCGCTTCGAACGTCTCGTCCAGGGACAACCCGTGTTGCTGGTAAATGACGGGGCGGTTCTGTGGCGAAATATGCGCAAGGAACGCATCGACCAGGCAGACCTCGATCAGGCGATTCGCGAACACGGCGTCGACGGCCTTGAGAACGTAAAGTTGGCCGTCCTGGATGTCACCGGGACGATCAGCATCGTCCCGCAATCGTCTGAAACGTTGCGAACCCAGCAGAGGTTCGGCAAGCGCCGTTCCTCGGAGTGACCGCGCCCGCATAGGCATTCCCCTCATTTCTTCCTCATCGCGTCGATTCGCACGTGCGCGCATGCGACAATGTATCTGTTCGACCAAGGGAGGCCGCCCATGAAACTCGCCGCAGTGCTGGCCGCGAAGGGGACGCGAGTATTCACCATCGGCCCCCAGGCGTCCGTCCGAGAGGCCGTAATCGAACTGGCCAGGAACAACATCGGAGCCCTCGTTGTATTGGCGGGGCCGGGCGCGCCAGTGGGCATCATTTCCGAGCGCGACATCATCCGGCGCTTGGCCGCGAACGACGCTGTCCTCGATGCGAAGGTGTCTGAGCTGATGACCGCGCCCGTTGTGTGCGGCTCATCCGAAGACGACCTTGAAAGTGTCTTGCGCACGATGACTACTCGAAAATTTCGGCACCTGCCCGTTGTCGATGCGGGCGAACTCGTCGGAATGGTGACGATTGGCGACCTGGTCAATTCGCAACTCAACGCGTTTCGCGGGGCAGTCGCCACGCTCGAAACCCGCCTGATGGATTCCTGATGGGATGGAAAGTGGGCAACGGCCCACTCCGAATTGCTATCGTCGGCTCCGGTCCCGCGGGCTTTTACGCCGCCGACGCGCTCCTCAAGCAGGACGAAGTGCCCGTGACTATCGACATGTTCGACCGGCTGCTGACGCCCTACGGACTCGTACGCCACGGCGTAGCGCCGGATCACCTGAAGATCAAGACAGTCACGAGGGCGTTCGCCCAGACGGCCGCCCATCCCCGCTTCCGGTTCTACGGGAACGTCGAGTTCGGGCCTGACCTTTCGATCGATGACCTTGGAAAGCACTACCACCAGGTGATTTTCACGACTGGTGCCCAGACCGACCGCAAAATGGGCATCCCCGGCGAAGACCTCGCCGGGAGCCATCCCGCCACGGCGTTCGTGGCCTGGTACAACGGCCACCCCGACTTCTGCCACATGCGCTTCGACCTCTCCCAGGAATCGGT
>JANPDX010000312.1:0-5396 GCA_031431695.1 Dehalococcoidia bacterium | reverse complement strand
GGCCCCATAGCGACGCCGAAACGCAAGGGCGTACTCCGCCACTGCCTGCTCTGACATGCTGCCTCCAATCCTGTCCCTTCGGTAACAGGTTTATGAGGCAACGACCCTTCCTTCGGTAACATCTCCTTTGAGGCAGATCGGGCGCTGAGCTAACTCGCCGCGGCACTGTAGGATCGCCCCTGTCCTCACTCAGGAGTTGATCGCCGGGTTGCGCGGTCAATTCCGCGAGGGGCGATCGGCAAAGATGTTCCGTATACCGACGGAAATCAGGCGACTGGCGCTTTTTCTCCCACCGCAACAAGATCCTGGAAGAGCCAACGGTAATTAACCGTGGCCCTGCGTAGACCCTCGGTGGAGGTTTCTCCGCGCGAATGCTTCACCGCTTCGCCATGGGCAGCGCGGTAGTTGGCGACAAATTCAGGATGATCGACGGATAAGTCGGATGCACGCTGCTCGAAGTCGCTGACTGGATAGCCGCGAACTTCCATGACTTCGCTGAGCAGGCGGTCGGCGTCGGTGATCGCCCCGCCGGGATCATCAACGAAACGAGCCTGTGTTGCGGTCCAGAGTCCGGAGAATCGTTCGGCCTCGGCAGCAACGAGCGGGCGGAGCTCGAAGCTCTTCACGCGGGCCTCACGCCCGTGAAGGTCTGCCTCGCCCTTTTTGCGACCGGGTCCGGTCACGGCGGCGTCGTATTCAGAGCCGAATTTTTGTTGCAGGCGAGCCGTTCCTTTGTTTCGCCGGGCGCGAACCAAACCCGCAGCTGCAGCGCCAATCCCAAGTGCCGCAACAAGGCAAAGCACAACAATCATCCACGTCTCCATGAAACTGACCACCTTTCGAACTGATGCCTTCAAAGTACGCCCGGCCGTCTGTCGAAAACTGACACAGCTCGGAATGTCGGACACGGATCGGTCGTGGATTCATGCATTGGCGTATACTCGCGCCCGTCATGGAGGACATTCATGAAGCCCGACAACCTTGAACTGGCGCGAAAAGTCTTCGCCGCGTCTTTGGCAGGCGACACTGATGCAATGGCCGCCCTTTGCACCGACACCATTCAAATCCGTCAGAACGGTGGCCCCACAACCGACCTTGCTTCGATTCAGCGGCTAGCCAGGGCGATTAGGCGAGTGGCCCCCGACCTTCGGTACGAGAACACTGTGACGGCTGAAACGCCGCACGGCTTCGTGGAGGAACACGACGTCTGCGTGACACTCCCGGACGGGACTGCGCTCCGGTTTCCCGCTTGTATTGTGGCGACGGTTGAGAATGGGCGCATCGCCACGATGCATGAGTATTTCGATACTGGCGAAGTCGCGCCGCTTTCCCTCGCTATGGCGCGGCCCGCGAACTGAAGCCGGTGCGCCTGTAGTATTCGCGCATTCACTGAAACTCAGGAGCCGCTCCCACATGTGTGTCCCTCACGATGCCCACCCGCCAATTCAGGCCATCGCTGGCGCGGCCATCGATACCGAAGACCTCGTTCTCCAGGCCGCTGATGGCACGAACTTCGCCGCCTTCGCGGCCCGAAGCGACAAGCCCAACGGTGCAGGCGTCGTGGTGCTCCCCGATGTCCGCGGGCTCTTTACGTTCTACGAAGAGCTCGGCATGCGGTTCGCCGAACAGGGCGCAAATTCGGTGACCATCGACTATTTCGGGCGGACCGCAGGCGTTGGTAAGCGCAACGAGCCCGGCTGGAACTTCATGGAACACGTCATGAAGACTCACCCCGACACGGTCGCACAGGATACCGCCGCCGCCGTCTCCTACTTGCGATCTCCGGCGGGGGGCAGTTGCACGTCCGTGTTCACCGTCGGCTTCTGCTTCGGCGGATCGAATGCGTGGAACCAGGCGGCGGCGGGCCACGGCCTTGCCGGCGCAATCGGGTTTTACGGACATCCGAGACGTGTGATCCAGGCGATGGTCTCGCCCGATGCCGCCACGGGCATCCCTTCCTCTATTGACCGAGTCCCGCAAATGACCTGCCCGATCATGGCGTTGCAGGCCGGCGCCGACCAGATGATCACCCAGGCCGATACCGACGCCTTCAAGGCGGCCCTTGACCAGGCTGGAATCCCGAACGAAATGAAGACCTACGAAGGAGCGCCGCACAGCTTCTTCGACCGCACCTACGAAGAGCACAAGGAAGCCTCTGCCGACGCCTGGAACCGCATCCTCGCGTTCATCGACAAGTACCGGGCGAAGTAACCGAGGCTGTCGAACCCAGCTTCGAATCGGGAAGCCCAACGTTGGGCCTCCCGATTCGACTGACCTAGCTCCTGGGCAATCCGAGGCCACGCGTCGCGATGACGTTGCGGTTCACTTCGCTGGTGCCCGCGGCAATCGTGCTCGCGACCGAGCTAAGGTACGCGTGGTTGATTCGCCCCTTCATTGGCGCAAGCGGCGAATTGTGATGCAGCGCCCCGAGCATCCCGAGAAGGTGCATCCCGGTGGTCGCGATTCGCTGGCCGAGCTCCGCGCCATAGTTCTTGTTCATGGAAGCTTCGTAGTTCGGTACACCGCCACGCTTCTGAATGGTGATGAGCCGGTACGAGATGAGGCGAGCGATTTCCGCTTCGATCGCACGGTCCGCCAGCTCCGAACGGACCCGCCGAAGCCGGTGCCCAAGGGCGGAACTCGCCGGCGCCGCCTTCACGACGGCGACGATGTCGTTCACGAAGTGCTTGTGGCTGATGGCTCCCGCAATGTTGCTTCGTTCGAAATCCAGCAGGGCCGCACCCACATACCACCCGCGGTTCTCTTCGCCGACGATATTCTTGGCCGGAACGCGGACGTTGTCGAAGAATTCCTGGTTGAAAACGTGGTCGCCCGCAAGCGTGATAAGCGGTTGGACGCTGATGCCCGGGCTCTTCATATCCATCAGGATCATCGAGATCCCACGGTGCTTGGGAGCATCGGGGTCGGTCCGCGCCAGCATAAACATCCACTCGGCCCGATGGGCCCCAGAAGTCCAAATCTTCTGGCCGTTGATGACGAAGTCGTCGCCATCGCGTATGGCTCGGGTCTGGAGGCTCGCAAGGTCGGAACCTGAACCCGGCTCGCTATAGCCCTGGCACCACTGCACTTCGCCGGACGTGATACGCGGGAGATGTTCCTTTTGCTGCTCTTCGGATCCGTACCGAATAAGCACAGGCCCGAGCATGGCGACGCCCGAACCGCCCACCTGGGGCGCACGCGCGTTTGCCATCTCTTCGCTGTATACGAACTGCTCGGTGACCGACATGCCGGCGCCGCCGTATTCCTTCGGCCAGTGGGGGGCAGTCCAGCCCTTCTTGCCCACAGCCGTCCGCCAATCTTTCAGCCCATTGCGGATGCCTTCATCGTCCGGTTCTTCGAAAGCGGAAACGCCTTTCAAGTTCGCTGGCAGCGCGCCATTAATAAACGTCCGGACTTCCGTCCGGAATGCGGCTTCTTCGGGTGTATCGCGAAATTCCATCGTTCAGGGACCTCTTTTGGGGTTGTGAGCGAAAGACTACGCGCCTTTTGCGCAGGTTGCTCGCGACCTTTCGGCTCCCCGCCAAGCCGAACTCGCGAGATTCCATTAGGATGCGTGGGCGAAAACTCTTGGAGGAACTGATTTTATGGCAGTACGTTTGGATGGCCAGGTAGCCCTGGTAACCGGCGCTGGCCGCGGACTTGGGCGTGCCTACGCCCTGGACCTCGCGAAGCACGGAGCGAAAATCATCGTCAACGACTTCGGCGGAAGCGTTTCCGGCGAAGGCTCGAAGGACGAGACGCCGGCCGAGCAGGTCGTCAACGAAATCAAGGCCATGGGCGGCGAAGCCGTCGCCAATCCCGGCGATGTCGGCAACTACGAAGACTGCTACAACATGGTCAAGCAGGCTATGGACACCTTCGGGCGCCTCGACGTCGTCGTCGCGAACGCGGGCATCCTTCGTGACCTCGCGCTCCACAATATGTCCGAAAACGACTGGGACCTGGTTATCCGTGTCCACCTCAAGCAGTGCTACAACCTGATCCACCACTCGTGGCCGGTGTTCCGCCAGCAGGCCTATGGCCGCGTCGTTATGGCAACTTCGTCGTCGGGTCTGGTCGGCAACTTCGGCCAGGGCAACTACGGCGCGGCGAAGGCAGGCATGTACGGCCTCATGAACGTCGCCAAAATCGAGGGCGAGAAGTACAACATCATGGTCAACCTCATCTCTCCCGGCGCCCAAACGCGCATGACCGAAAACCTCGGTGGCCGTGACCCGAACGATGCGGAGCGCGCCCAAATGATGGCCCCCGATCACGTCGCGCCAGCCGTTACGTACCTCTCCTCCTCGCAGTGCAACGAAAGCGGCATCTGCATCAACGCGTCAGGCGGGCGCTACAGCCGCAGCGCAATCGTCCTCACCAAGGGCGTCAACTACGACGCGCACGAGTTCAAGGACGCTGATTGGTTCGAGTCGAACTTCGAAAAGATCACTGACTTGAATGGGGCGACGGTGCCGTGGACGTTCCAGGCCACCCGCGAACAACACGCGGAAGCTCAGAAGGCGGCAGGAAAACCCGTCAGCCGCGCATAACCACCCGCAACTAGTGACGAGGGCTCGCAATTATTGCGGGCCCTCGTCATTTCCCGCCGATTCGCAATGCTTTGGGAGGCCCTCGATGTCCTACGAAACAGTCCTTACCGACCGAAGGGGCGAGACCGGGGGCATCCTCTGGGTAACGCTCAACCGGCCCGAAAAACTGAACGCCCTGAGCATGACGCTCTTCGATGATCTTCGCCAGGTGTTCCAGGAAGCACGCCGCGACCGTTCGGTCCGTTGCATGGTTATCACCGGAGCGGGACGTGGCTTCTGCGCCGGCGCCGACTTCAGCGGTGGGCGGCCAGCGGGTCTGCAATATGCCTCCGCGGAGTCACCGACCGACCTCGAAGGTGCCCGGCTGTTCTTTCGAAACGAATCCGAGACCTACATCGCGCTGAAGCGCCTGGAAGTCCCGGTCATCGCCTCGGTCAATGGTGTTTGCGTTGGCGCGGGGCTGGATATGGTCGCGCACTGCGATATGGCCGTGGCCTCAACCGCGGCCCGCTTCCAGGTCGCCTACGTGAAGCGCGGGCTGTTCGCCGACCTTGGCGGCTTCTACTCACTTCCTCGCATAATCGGCTGGCGAAAGGCCATGGAAATGATGACCACCGGCCGCTTCATGTCCGCTGAAGAAGCGCACCAATCAGGTTTGACGAATTATCTCGTTGAGCCGGCGGAACTTGAAGCAAAAACCATGGAATTGGCACTGGCCGTCGAAGCCGGACCACCCCTCGGCCAGAAGCTGGGCAAGATGCTCGCGTACAAGACCCAGGGGATGGACTTCGAGAGTGCGCTGGAGTTCTCCGGGATGGCACTGAACACGCTGGCCCTCTCGGA
>JANPDX010000311.1:0-6968 GCA_031431695.1 Dehalococcoidia bacterium | reverse complement strand
ACCATCGGGGGCCGCGTGAGCACCGGGGAGGCGTCGGCGCTCGTAGACGTTCTTCCTCGCGGCGGCGTTGCGCCTTTCCGAGCTGTGTTCCCCTTGCCGGGAGACCTTGTATCTGACCTTGAAGTCGCAGTTCTGGGGTTCGACGTTACGGCTGAAAGCGCTCCCCTGGGCGCCTTTTCCTTCGCCGGCCCCTATCCGTTCCAGATTGGCCCGCCGGACCCCAAGACGAAGGTCATCCCGTACTCGAAAATCCTGGAACAGCTGCATGGTCGAATGACGAACACCAGCGGTGGGGTCCTGGCGAACATCGAACTGGTCGTAGCGATTTATGACGGCGACGGGAATGTCGCGTGGGTGGGATTTGGTTCGGACCTCCATGTGCCTTTTGAAGAGCCCGGCGATGCGAAGAAGCTCGAACCCGGCGAAACCGGGACCTTCATCGTCGGGGTGCCTCTTGGCTTACTGAGTTCAATTCCCGGACACGCCACGGTCTTCGGGTTTGTAAACGGGCTGGTTGAGTAACCCGCCCCGGATTTTCAGCACCAGCGAGCGTTGCCAGCGATTCGCCTCAACCGTCCGCCGGAAGGCTCGATCCGGGCGCTTCACTCGCCAGCGGGCTGTCGTTCGAACTACTCGGTGCGAAGAGCCTGGATCGGGTCGAGGCGGCTCGCTCGAAACGCCGGGTAGCTTCCGCTGATTGCGCCGATGCCAGCCGCTACCCCGAACGCAACCGCGATGCTCCACGGCTGAATGACGGTCGTCATGTCCTGGTCGGCAATCGTTCGCCCGTTTATGCCAACCGCAATGCCAACACCAACGGCCACCCCAAGAACTCCCCCGCCGATGCACAGCGCCAGGGCTTCCGTCACGAATTGTATGACGATGTCTCTCGCCCGCGCCCCAACGGCACGGCGCAGCCCAATTTCCCGAGTACGTTCGGTGACGCTCACGAGCATGATGTTCATCACCCCAATGCCACCAACAATGAGCGAAATGCCCGCGATGCTGCCCAACAGGATAGAAAGCGTCCGGGTGACCTGGGTCGATGCACCAAGGAGGTCGTCCTGGCTCTTAACGGTGAAGTCCGCCGTCGCAACCGCGTGCCTGTCCATGAGGAACGCCGTAAGGTCCGCGACGAGCCGCTCCTGGTTCGCGTTGGGCATCGCCTGGATATTGATCTGATTGACCAGCACCTGCCCGGAGGCGTTCCGGTTGAATCCGATTCGCGACTGAATGGTCGATACGGGTGTGTAAACGTACGCGTCCGATGTCCCGTCTCCAGACCCGCCCTTCGCCTGCATCACCCCGATGACTCTGAAGTTCAAATTCGTTGGGCCGACCGATATTCGCACCGTCGAGCCGACTGCGCCGCCGTCCGGAAAGAGCGTGGCTGCTATTTCCGACCCAAGTGCCAGCACGAGAGACTTCCTTGTGACGTCGTCATCGGTCAGGAACGAACCTTCGGCGACAGCAATCCCGCGCACTTCGGGATACGCGGGAGTCGTCCCAATAACGGTGACCTGTTGATTGCCGCCCGTCGCTATCACCTGGGCGATGTTACTGATCTGAGGCGCAACTCCTTTGAGCCCCAAGATGCCCGCCGTGGAAAGAGCATCCGAGTCTGCCTTGGTCAACGAGGTTCCGGCGCCCGCCGCCCCGCGCGCCCCTCCCGTCGCACCGCCCGTCGGTGCGGCCGGCTGGATGAAGATCAAGTCCTTGCCCAATCCCCGGATCTGGTCCTGGACACCCTTTTGGGCACCCTGGCCGACGGCGATAAGCACGATGACCGAGCCGACGCCGATGACCATGCCAAGCGTCGTCAGGAGGCTGCGAAGTCCGTTCGCGGCTATCGCGCGGAACGCAACGCGAAGTGCGTCCGCGGCACTCACGAGACTACCCTCGCGGCGCGACGCGAATCCTCGATGACCTGGCCGTCACGCATGCGCACGACTCGGTCGGTGTCGTCGGCCACCGATTGCTCGTGTGTCACAATGATCACCGTAATGCCGCGGTCGCGGACCAGTGTCTCGAGGATATCCATCACTTCTTCGCCAGTGCGCGTATCCAGGGCTCCGGTTGGCTCGTCGGCGAGGACAACGTGAGGGTTGCCCACCAATGTCCGGGCAATAGCCACGCGCTGCTGTTGCCCGCCAGATAACTCGGTGGGCTTGTGATTCATGCGGTCGCTTAATCCGACCAGAGCAAGCGCCGCCTTCGCCCTTGCCCGCCGGTTCTTCACTTTGCGATAGACCAGCGGCAGCTCGACTTGTTCGATCGCGCTCATGCGGGCGAGCAGGTTGTATTGCTGGAAAACGAATCCAAAGACGCTCCCGCGGAGCCGTGTGCGGGTATCGTCATCGAGTTGTCCTACATCGTGGCCCTCGAAGAGGTAGCGTCCGCCCGTGGGCCGGTCGAGCAGTCCGATGATGTGCATCATGGTGCTCTTTCCCGATCCAGAAGCACCCATGATCGCCACGAACTCGCCTCGTCCGATTTCCAGGTCTACTCCGTCGAGTGCCGTAACCAGCTCAGCTCCGGTCCGATAGTGACGGCTGACGGCCTCCAGGTGAATCAACGGACGCCGCCCGTGGCGTTGTTGCCGCCGGCCCCGCCCGGCCCAACCTGTCCTCCTCCCTGTTGGTTGGTAGTCGCCGGAGTACGAGCCGTCGCGGCAGCGGCGGAGGCTGTGCTTACCACGACCACTTCGCCTTCGGTAAGCCCTGAAGCTATCGCCGTGTTCGTGGCGTCGGAAGCGCCCGTCACCACGGGTCGGTCTTCGCTGGTCCCGTCTTCCTTCTTCACCACCACGTATTTCGACTGCCCCTGGGTCTTCACCGCCGACGTTGGGACAAGGAGAAGGTTTGCCTGGATACTCTTCACGATGACCACGGATGCATTCATCCCGGGCGTTGGCGAAGGGGCGTTGAGGAGCGCCAGAAGGGGGCCCGCCCCGGCCTGGGCGCCTGGCCCTGCCTGGCCGCCGGCACCCGGAGTTTGGCCCGTGCCCGGTGGTCGTTGGCCGCCCGCGCCGGGAGTGAATCCAGCGGGAGGTGTCCGGCCCCCTGCGACGGTTCCGTTCGCTCCCGTCGCACCCGGTGCGGCACCCTGCGTACGCCCGCTTCGCAGTCCCGTGCCCGCCGCGCTGAGTGCCTGCAGCACGCCCTGCTGCGTTGCGGGGTCCTGGAGTTGGTCGGCGCGCAAAATTTCGGCCTGGACCTGGTAGCTGACTACACCCTGCGTCGTCGTCGGCGTTGGGTTGACGAACGTGATTCGGAGCACATACGTGTTGCCGGCAAGCGCCTCGAATGTCGCGATGCCGTACAGACCGGCTTTCAGGCCCACGTAGTCGGCTTCCTGCACCGAAAGATCGACCCGGATCGCCTCTGTGTTGGTAATGGTGAATGCCGCCGTCGCCGTCCCCACGTTGTCACCGACCGCGATTCCGACGGCCGTAACCGTACCTGCGAACGGGGCCTTGAGCACGGTCGCGTCCACTGTGGCCTGCGCTGTATCGACCGCCACCTGGGCGGACTGAACGGAGACTTGCTGCAGGGCGATATCCGTCGCCGCGGGGCCCTTGATGAGGTCGTCGTACTTCTGCCGAGCCGAAAGCACCTGGGCGCCCGTGCTTTCGACGGATGCGCCGAGTTGTTGGAGGACCAGCGCCGTCGGCGGGTCGTTCAATGCTGCCCGCTTGGTCTTCGCCGTTGACAGAGACTTTTCAGCATTGGCGACTGTAGTCTGTGCGTTCCCGTACGACGTGTTCGAACTGATAAGCGACTGGGCCGCGGTCCCAACAGCACTCGTGGCCGGGTTGCGAATTTCGAGGATCAGGCTGTCGACCTTGAACTGCGTCACGGGCAGGTCCTGGGAGTAGCAAACGTCAACGAGCCGGTTGTCGGTCGAGCAATAATTCCTCTGCGCCGTGAGCAGCGAAATCCAGGAGGACTGTGCCTGGTTCTGCGCACTGGTCAGGGATTGTTCGGCCAGCGTCACACCATTGTCCGCCGTGGTTACCGCATCGGCGTCCGGTCCCGCGGTGGCCTTGCGCAGGTTTTCTTCAGCGTTCGCAAGCTGGTACTTCGCCGAAGTGACGGCGGAACTTGCGCTCGCCAGTTCGCTGCTCGTGGCTGGTTCAACCAGGTCCCGGTACTTGAGTTGGGCTGCACTGAGGCCCACCTTTGCGGATTCAAGTTTCCGGAGTGCGTCTCCGGAATCGAGCGTCCCAAGGACCTGCCCGGGTTCCACCTTGTCTCCGAGCTTTACATTCAGCGCGGTGACTTTGGCCGAAGTCTGAAATGTCAGTCTTGTCGTCAGCGAGGCAGCCGCCGTCCCGGTTGTGCTCAGCGACGAGACGAGCTGTCCCGTGGTCGCCGTTGACGTCTGCTGCTGCGCGACCGGTGCGGCAGCAGAATCATCGCGGATGTAGAACCAATAGCCTCCAGCGGCGATCGCCAGCGTCACGATGAATGTCGCGATCCATCCGGCCTTTTGGCGGAGCCACGATGTCTCACTATCAAGTTCGGGCAACAGGGACGGGGATAGTTCGACCAAGGCGGCCTCCAGAAATTGCGCCCTTGGCGGCGAGTGGCCGCGGGCAGAGTGCGCGATGGGAATTGCACCCGTTGAACCTGAGAGAACGCTGAGAATGGCCGGGGAGCAGGCGTAGAAACACCTAAATCCCGGCGACGAGCCACCGAACGTACCGCTCTCCCAGATATTTCCCAGCAAACTCTAAGCTTTGGTTGATAATTCTGGTGCAGGATCAAACCAAATCTCCTTCCAGGCAGGGCGCACCGAATGGCCATAACCCCAGACACGCTCGTTCGCGCCGCCGAGGCAACGAGCCGAGTGCTGGTTGTCGATGACGAAGAGTCCATCACGGACCTTGTTGCCACTGCGCTGCGTTACGAAGGCTTCGATGTGGCCGTCGCCAGCGCGGGCCGCGATGCGCTGTCGCTTGTGCGGAGCTACCGCCCGGATGTCGTGTTATTGGACGTGATGCTGGATGACATTGACGGGTTCGAAGTGATCCGGCGCATGACCTCCGAGGGACTCCGTGTGCCCGTGCTCTTCCTCACCGCGCGCGACACACCCGAAGACCGTGTTCATGGCCTGACACTCGGCGCCGATGACTACATCTGCAAACCCTTCAGCCTTGCCGAACTCATCGCGAGGGTGCGGGTGGCCCTTCGGCGTGACAATCGTGTCAAGGATGGCGAGCGCCTGCGGTTCGCCGACCTCGAAATGGATACGGACACGATGGAAGTAAGTCGTGGCGAACGCCTCATCGAGTTGACGCCGACGGAGTTCAAGCTGCTCCGGTACCTCATGCTCAATGCCCGCCGTGTGCTCTCCAAAGAGCAAATCATTGACCACGTCTGGAACTACGACTTCGATGGTGACGCGCGGATTGTCGAGACCTACGTCAGTTACCTTCGGCGAAAGGTTGACGTACCCGGCCCGCCGCTTATCCACACGGTCCGAGGGTTTGGGTACTCGCTAAGAATGGCCCGCCAATGAAGGGATTTTCTCTCCGCACGCGCCTCGTCCTGGGGTTGCTTGCTGTCGTTGCCATCGGTCTCGGCACGGCGGAAGTCGCCACCTACTATTCGGTGCGTTCGTTCATGCTGAACCGAGTGGACGACCAGGTGGATGCAGCCCGCGGCCCGGCGGCCGCCAGGCTCCTTATCGAGGAGCGCTTTCCGGGCGCCCCATTCGGCGGCCCGCGCGGCGACAGCACAACCCGCCCTCTCGACCCCGCAACGGGCCAGGTTGCCACCGGGATTGGAGGAGCGGGACGCGGCGGCCGCCCGGCCGGGGTTCCCGAAAACTTCTCGGCGACTGTCCCGCCCGGCACCTACGCGGAAGTCCGCTTCATTGATGGCACGACCCTCAATCGGGCAACTTCATTCGGTTTCGATGGCGACTATCCCATCCCCAACCTGGGAGAGGAGGCCGGAGAGAGCGCCCGGTTCATGGTCAATGCGGTCGATGGCAACCAGCGTTTTCGCGTCTCGGCTGACCAACTGCCAGATGGCTCCGGCGTCCTGCTTGTGGCCGTCCCAATGACCGAGTTCGACAAGACGATGGAACGGCTCCAGATCGTCGGCGTCGTGGCCACCCTTGGCGTCCTGATCGCCGTCGCGGCCCTTGCTTTCTGGCTCGTGCGGCTCGGGCTCAAGCCCCTCGACGATTTCGCGGCCACCGCCGCCTCCGTCGCGGCCGGGGACATGAGTCAACGCATGCCCGTCGCAACCTCCGGCACCGAAATTCGGCGCCTTGGCAACGCCATGAACGAGATGCTCGACAACCTCGATGATGCATTCCAGAGACGAGAGAAGTCGGAATTGCAGTTGCGTCGCTTTCTCGCCGATGCGTCGCACGAACTGCGCACTCCACTGACCTCCATCCGTGGATACGCGGAACTCTTTGGCCGTGGCGCGAGCACCCGGCCAGACGATCTCGCGAAAGTCATGGGACGAATCACTCAACAATCCGAACGCATGAGCCTCATCGTCGAAGACCTCCTGCTACTGGCGCGGCTCGATCAAGATCGGCCACTGGCGAACGAACCGGTTGACCTCCAGGACATCGCCCGTGAGGTAGTCGAGGAGGCTCGTGACCGCCAGCCCTTGCGCCGCATCTCGTTGCGCACGGAGGGCCTTGCCGAAGTTAAAGGCGATGCGAGCCGGCTCTACCAGGTGGTGAACAACCTTGTCTCCAACGCGCTGGCCCACACGCCAGATTCGGCCGACGTAGAGGTCACGGTTCGTTCCGTGGACGAGGCCGTTGTGCTCGAGGTCAACGATTCCGGTCCGGGGATCGCCGTCGAGGACCAGGAGCACGTCTTCGAGCCGTTCTTCCGTTCCTCGGCTGGCCGGACGAGAAAAGACGGTGGTTCCGGACTCGGACTTGCCATTGTGCGCGCGATCGTTGAGGCCCACGCAGGGTCCGTATCCGTCGGG
>JANPDX010000310.1:0-5047 GCA_031431695.1 Dehalococcoidia bacterium | reverse complement strand
ATCCGATCGCGCATCTGGTCCGTGGATTCTCCCCAGAGCAAATAGGTGTCGATCGTTTCGGCAAACAGGTCTTCGGCGGGAGTGCTGGCGCCACCCGCGTACAACGGCGGGTAGGGCTGTGTCGCGCACTTCACCAGCGGTTTGCAGCCGTCGACGCGGTAAAACTTACCCTGATGATCGAACTTTCGCTCGGTCCAGTACTTCCTCATCACGTCCATGAACTCCGCCGTTCGCTCATAGCGCTCGTCGTGGGGAGTGAAATCCCCGTCAGCGGCAAGTTCCGCGGGAAAGCCGCCTGTTACAACGTTGACGAGCAAACGGCCGGGCATCAACTGGTCGAATGTGCTCACCATCTTCGCCGCAACCACCGGGGCGACGAATCCAGGCCGGACCGCAATGAGCATCTTGAGCGACTTGGTCCGCGCGGCAATCATGGCGCCGACTACCCATGCGTCTTCACAGCCATCGCCCACTGGAATCAGCACACTGACAAAGCCGGCAATTTCCGCGGCCTGAGCGACCTGCGTGAGGTAGTCGAGGCTCGCGGCCCGTTGGGACTCTGGACGGCCAAACGACTCGAGGTCGCCCGATGTAGGCAAGAACCATGAAAACTCCGGGTCGTGGTGCAAGGCGGCCTCCAGATGAAGCAGGAAATGAGTTCCGCCATTATCCACGTTTGGTGCGAGGAATGGCGCGCCTCGGAGTAGACTGCCCTACCTGACTACCTACCCATCCATCCCAGGGGGCGGAAATCGCCTCTTGATCGGCGAATCTTGAGGTTGCTAATGTGTTCACCCGTGCCGATAGGGCCTACACTATCGCAGGGTGTCATGTTTGAGGAGGCGTTCGTTTGGCTGTGAGTGCGCACGAGCAGCAACCGCGAAGCAAACTCACTGGAGTTGGGCGCTGGCGGGTGGTCGCCTCAGAAATGCTGGGCACCAGCGCCATCATGGTCGTGTACTTTTACCTGCGCGGCATCCGCCCGGATGACGCGGAAGGCTCAGTCGGGCGCAGCCTGCGGCTCATTCAGTTCGAGCAGCGGATCGGGGTGTTCCAGGAGGTCCGCTGGCAGTCAGCCTTCCTCGACCACGGATGGGCCATGGACATCGCCAACATGGTCTACGCATGGGGGCACTACCCGGTAATGGCGGCGATCGCCTTGTGGCTTGTGATTAAGGATCCCGTGCGATTCCGGTTCGTCCGAAACGTCCTGCTCGTCTCCGCAACCGTCGGCGTCCTTTCGTATTGGCTTATCCCGGCCGCGCCGCCGCGGTTGATGGAGAGCTACGGCTACGACTTTGGCTTTATCGACACGGTGCATGGCGCGGCGAGCGATGTGGGCTACTTTCAGCCCGCCCCCTTTGTAAACGACTACGCCGCGCTTCCGAGTTTCCATTTCGGCTGGATCCTTCTCTCATCAATGGCGATCTGGGCGAACACGTCCAGCCGAACGGTCAAAGTGCTGGCGGTAGGCCTTTCAGCGACCATGTGGTGGGCCGTGACCGTAACCGGGAACCACTACTTTTTCGACATGGCGATGGGCGGGGTGGTTGTTGTGCTTTCCTGGATGTTTGTGAGGGCAATGGGCGATGTCCACCTGCGCGAACTACCGCAACAGAGCTGGAGCCAGCTCCGGCGACCACGCAGGCACTGATCGTAATTCAGACGGTGGTTCGAGCTGCCTTGGAAATTCACTCAGCGCGGGAAACCCGGCAAGGGCAAAGTGGCGCCCGGCGATTGCGGACCCAGTCTGCGCGGGTGCATATGTTTGGCGCGCACCCGTGACATGAAAAACGCTCGTTCCACGGCGATGGAACAGCTCGCACAAATCCCATGCGAGACGACTCCAGTTTGGGCTTCGGAAAGAACCACCCCACACCAAGCACACACCACACGCATCCCGACCACCTCCTCAAAGTTTTGAGGCGCGAATGCATCCTCGTACATGAAGGACCCGAGGCCAATCAGGGGATTCCCTTAGAGGGTGTAACCGCGCTGTAACCTTTTAGAAAAGCCATGGGAAAGGAGCAATGTCGGGCAGAGTCGTCCGGCTTCCCAGCGCCCACCTCCGGGACGAGACGAGAATTCGAATTTGGTACTATGAGCAGCGAGGTGAGTACTCAGACCAGCGCGCCGCCGCCCCTGATGGATGGGGACCTGGAGGACGAGCAGCCGATGCTGCCGGCCCCGGAGGAGGTTGTCTTCCGGATGCGGCAGGCGATCCTCGATGGCGAACACTGGTTCGAGGCGCTGCTTGATGGAGTCGCGCGGTGGCGTTCGCCCGAGGAAGAGATAGGGAGCCGCCGATACCGCTACCTCCTTCACGGAGAGGCGTTCGACTGGCTCCTCCTGGCGGAACGGTTGCTCGACGAGGTGCCGGATATCGTGCCCGTAACGGAGCGCGACGCATTGCTCTGGGAAAATCGCTGGCCCATGGACATCGACGACCACGAGTTCGCCGCGCGGCTCGGGAAAGCGAAGCACAGCGCGCATCTGAACTTCCTCTACGGGGTCTTGGTGGAAGAGGCATTGCAGCTCTCGGTCGAAGAGGCGATTCACAAGGAAGGCCGGAGCCGGGCGTGGGGCGCCGACCTCCGAGCGGACGAGACGATGTTCCAACGCGTTTACGGCCATCCGCGCGAAGAGTTGTTCGCGCTGCACTATGAACACACCGGTACCCTCCTTCGCAACGATGTGCCGTACGCCGACTGGAAAGCCTTCACTTATTGGCTGTTCAAGTTCCGGTTGAAGCGGCAAGACAAGGCTCGGGTGGCGAGCGATACGCGGAAGGGTCTCGCGCAGTTGACGCTGATGGAATTGCAGGTCAGCGAGCGCCGCCACGGGGCGCGGCTCAACGAAACAGATTTTGCGGAGCGATACACGGCAGAACGGTAAGTTGGCCGCCCGCCGTAACACCTAGAGCTGGAAGCATCCGCCTCCCGCCGGTCGCGGGCCTCACGGCGTCCGTCCCCAGCGACTGAGTGGCCTACACTTCGTGGGTGGGGATTTCTCGCGATGAGTTGAAGGCCGCGTTCCGCGAATCTGGCCGCGAGTTCTGGTTGGTCGGTGGGGCGCTGCGCGACCGGTTGCTGGGACGTGAAAGCAACGACCTGGACTACGCAACGGATGCGCCGCCCGACGAGATTGAGGTGCTGTTGCGGACGCGGGGGGCGACTCTCACGTCGGTGGGGAAGCGGTTCGGCACCATCGGCGTCATGGTAGCGGACGCCGGCGGCGGCAGCTGGAGCGAAATAACAACCTTTCGCGGAGATTCGTACCAGGGAGGATCCCGATGGCCGGAGGTTGCGTTCGGCACGAGCATCGAAGAAGACCTGCATCGCCGGGATTTCACGATCAACGCCCTCGCCGAAAATGTCTTCGACGGAAAATTGCTGGACCTGTTCGGGGGCAGCGCCGACGCGGAGGCTGGTCTACTGCGGGCCGTGGGCGAGCCTGAGCGAAGGTTCGAAGAAGACCCCTTACGCATCCTCCGGGGGCTGCGGTTTGCGAGCCAACTTGGCTTTGCGATTGAAACGGAGACCTTTGCGGGGATGACCGCGAAGGCGGCGTTGCTGGAAACCCTGTCGCAGGAGCGGGTGACTTCCGAACTCGACAAGTTGTTATGCGGACAGGAACCGGGGCGCGCCCTTGAAGCGCTTCGCGAGTGCGGCGGCCTCGCCGTGGTTCTTCCAGAACTGCTTTCCATGAGCGGGTGCGAACAAAACAGATTCCACCGTTATGACGTATGGGGTCATACGGTCGCAACCGTCGAGGCTATCGAAGCGACCGGGGAGCGGCCGCGGCCGCGGCGCTGGGCCGCGTTACTGCACGACCTCGGCAAGCCCGCGGTACGCCATGTGAAAGCCAACGGGGAATGGGGCTTCTACCGGCACGAAACGGTTGGCGCCGAGTTGGCGGCGACCCTGCTTGACCGGCTGAAGTTGGGTCGTGCCGAGTCGCTCAGCGTTACGCTCCTGATCCGGCGCCATATGGACCGGCCTGATCCGGCGGACGCACGCTCGGTGAGACGGTTCATGGCCAGGGCGCCGGGGTACTGGCGCGACCTGCTGGCCTTGAAGCGGGCTGACAACGTCAGTCATACGTACGATGACGCCGCCTATCACGACACCCTGGAGGCAGCTTGCGAGCGAATCGAGCGAGAGGAATCCGCCCGGCTACGGGCTGAGAGTCCGCTGACCGGAGACGACCTCGTGAGGCTGTTCGACCGGGAGCCGGGGCCATGGATCCGGACGATCAAAGAGCGCCTCAGTGCGATGGTATTGGATGGAGACATGGACCCGGGGGACAAAGCTGGCGCGGAGCGAGTCGCCCAGAGTCTGATAGACCGGCGGTTCAACGCCGAATCAAGCACCGCTCGCCGGGACGTTGGCCAATAGCCCCGGCTTGTTTCCTTCGGAGGCTGCGCGCTCGTAGGCTCCGAGGACGGACAGGAGGATGTCTTCGAGCCGACTTTGCGTCCACTGACCGTTTCGACGTTCCGGCCCGGCCGCAACGATTGCGCCCCCAGGTTCACCCGAGCCGACCGTAACGGAGACGAACCAGCGGCTGCTCCCCATTCTTTTTCGGTCAGTAAGACTGAAGGTGACGGTGTAGCTTTCGCCAAGCGTAACCGAGAAACCGTGGCTGACACTCTCCGAATCAGGCTTCGGGCTGACCGTCATGGTGAGCGGGGCGCCATACACAGCCAGAACGTCGGCCGTGGCTGTCTCGGCCCACGCATGGAGCGTTGCCAGGAGACGGAGCTGCGACTCGAAATCATGGGCGCTCGCCAACCCCTGGAGTTGGCGGCGCTCCGCCCATGAGTCCCGAAGGAGTTCGACCCGGCGCTGGAAGCTAACGCCACTCATGGGCACCTCGAGGAAGTTCAAACCAATCTACGAGCTTGGCTACCGGCCGCCGCCAGATTACCGGCGGCGCACCAAAACGCCGAGCGATTCCGCCGACACTTTCGCGAGCAGGAGAAGCGCCGCGTTGGGCATGAGGGAATCGGGTGTAGTTTCCACTGACGCTGAGGCTACGCCCGGAG
>JANPDX010000309.1:0-6020 GCA_031431695.1 Dehalococcoidia bacterium | reverse complement strand
GCTTCGCGATGATGGCCATGATGATGGTCTGCTGCATGGCCGTCGTGTTGCTCTTCCTCCTCATCCCCGTTGTGGGCTGGCCAATCGGACTGACGATCGGCGCGGTCGGGTTCATCGCTATGCTCTTCGCCCATCAGAAGATGATGGGCCACGGCGGCCATCACTAAACGTGCCGGACCGGGCCATCTGCGCAGTGCGGACCGGTCCATGGCGGTCTTGAACAGCCGGCCGCTCGACGTCGTGCTGTTTAGCTCGAGGTAGGCGCGGATCGACAGCAACGGCCACCGTCAGTCCGGCATCGGTGGGCTGATTCGCGGGTCATGGAAACAGTTGGGGTGCTTGTGGTGCTCTTGGCCGTAGTAGGTCACGAGGCGTTCGACGAGCCTGGGCGGGTCATCGTCGTAGATGACCACCGCACCCGTCTCCTTGGCACAAATCGCGACGAGCTTCGGCACTGCGTCCGCCACGCCCCCGGTGCCGGTGAGGACGCCGATGAGCTTGCCTTCGTCATACGCGATTGCGAACTCGCCCAGAGTCCCCGAGTGCCCTCCCGCAATCACGACGATGTCGGATGAGCGGATGTTTTCGACCTCCCGACCCATCAACCCTGAACCCGTGTAGATTATGACGTCGAAGCCGTCTACCGGAGATTCGTACTTCTTCACGTGTTCATCTCGGGAGAGGCCGGGCGAGATCCCGACGACCAGCCCACCGGCGCTCTTCGCTCCGAGAACCGCGGCGTACGGTAGGCCCGGACAAGCTCCGGTTATCAACGTGCACCCGGACTGGGCCACGGCCCGTCCCAGCTCTTCGAGCCGCGCGTTCATGGCGGTCTCAGCCATGCCGGAAGCCGAGCCCATTACGCCGATTGCCAGGTTCACCGGCGTCCCCTCTCTTCAGCGCTAGGAAACTCCTTCTCCCGAACGTTGGTGTATACGTAGAGCTGCCAGAGAACCAACAACGCGAACGGCAGGACGGCTGCAGACCAGAGCAGTCCGAGCACCCATCCGAGCCAGCCAACCAGTACGAACGCGAGGAAGACAACGGTGCAGGTCAGGAAGACCACTGCGAACGCAAGATAGGCAAGTGTATCGGCCTTCATGGGCTGGACTCCTTTGGTCGGCTCATCCGGGCAAAGTCCGTCTATCGGCCGCGCTCATCCGGCCGCATACCGCTTCGGATCGTCCATGAACTTTTCGTGACACGCCTGGGAGCAGAAGTAGTAGGTTTTGCCCTTATGCTCCATGCTCGCGGCGGCGGTGGTCGGGTCGATGTCCATGCCGCAGACCGGGTCCCTGACGAGGGTTGGGGTTGCCATGGGGTTAACGCCTGATTCGAGTCTTGGATTGTGCACCTCAACGACAGGTGCGGAAGGGCGGGTGGCGGTAGGCGATTCGTGCAGTCGCGGGACGTTATAGGTGCGGAGCCGGTTCGCGTTCGCGACGACCGAGAGTGAGCTTAGTGCCATCGCCCCGGCGGCGATGATCGGGCTCAGCTGCCAGCCGAGGAACGGATACAGCGCCCCCGCGGCGATGGGGATGCCGGCGGAGTTGTAGAAGAATGCGAAGAACAGGTTCTGGCGAATGTTGCGCAACGTACTACGGCTCAGCGAGATGGCTGTGACCACACCCCGGAGCTCGCCCGATATGAGGGTGATATCGGCCGCCTCGATGGCGATGTCGGTCCCGGTCCCGATGGCAAAACCGACGTCCGCCTGGGCCAGGGCCGGGGCGTCATTGATCCCGTCTCCGACCATCCCGACGAGCTTGCCCTCGTCTTGTAACCGCCGAACCTCAAGCGATTTGTCCTCGGGGAGGACTTCGGCAAGGACGCGGTTGATTCCCACTTGCAGCGCGATTGCCTCAGCAGTTCGGCGGTTGTCACCGGTGATCATGACTACTTCGAGCCCGAGGCGCTGAAGCGCGGCAACCGCGGCCGCGGAGTCTCCCTTCACCGTATCCGCAACCGCCACCAGCCCGGCGGGGGCCCCGTCTACGGCAACGAACATCGGCGTCTTGCCCTCGCCCGAGAGGCGCTCGGCATCCGATTCGAGGACGCCGACATCGAGACCTGCATCGGCGAGGAGCCGACGGTTGCCAACGAGTAAGTGACGACCGTTCACGGACACCCGGATGCCTTTCCCGGTGACTGATTCGAAGTCCGAGGCATCGGAAAGATGCAAGCCTCGGGACTCCGCCCCGTTGACGATGGCCTGCGCCAGCGGATGCTCAGACGAGCGCTCCGCGGAAGCGACGAGTTGGAGGAAGTCGTCTTCGGCGAAGCCGTTTTTCACCACGATATCGGTCAGTGCCGGCTGGCCCTTCGTGATGGTGCCCGTCTTGTCCAGGATAAGGGTCTGAAGCTTGTGGGCCGTTTCGAGAGCTTCGGCGGAGCGGATGAGAATACCGTTTTCCGCGCCCTTACCGGTTCCAACCATGATCGAGAGCGGGGTGGCGAGGCCAAGCGCGCACGGACAAGCGATGATCAGGACTGACACGGCGCTCACCAGTGCGAACGTGAACACCGGGTCCGAGCCGAAGTCGTACCAGACAACGAAAGTTGCGATGGCGATGAAGATCACCGCGGGAACAAAGTAGCTGGCGGCGAGGTCCGCAAGGCGCTGAATGGGGGCCTTTGAGCCCTGGGCTTGTTCCACCAGCCGGATGATCTGGGAGAGCATCGTGTCTTTGCCAACCCTTGCGGCGCGGAACCGAAAGGCGCCCGTCTGGTTTATCGTCGCGCCGATGACGGTGTCGCCCGCGCCCTTGGTCACCGGCAACGATTCGCCCGTGACCATCGACTCGTCGATGCTCGACCGCCCCTCGACGATCTCTCCGTCCACGGGAATGTTCTCGCCAGGTCGCACGAGGACGATGTCTCCCGGGACGACGTCCTCGATCGGAACCTCGACTTCAGCCCCATCGCGGATGATGCGTGCCGTCCTCGCCTGGAGCCCGATTAGCTTGCGGATGGCCTCCCCGGTGCCGGCCTTCGCGCGCGACTCCAGCAAGCGGCCAAGAAGGATAAGGGTCAGGATCACGCCGACCGCCTCGTAATAAACCTCCTGCAGGTCTTCGGGGAGGATATCTGGGGCGGCCGTCACGATCAGGCTGTACGCGAACGCCGCAATCGTCCCCACCGTGATCAATGTGTTCATATCAGCCGCGCGGTTGCGCAAGATGAGCCACCCTGTGCGGTGGATCGGCCAACCCGTGTAGACCATGACTGGCGCGATCAGGGCGAGCTGAAACCACCGGTTAATCAGGAAATCGGGCAGTGATTCGACGCCGAACAGCTCGTGGAGCATGACCGTGAGCGCGACCGGGGTCGTGAGGATGGCCCCGAAAGCGACGCGACGCGTCAGGTCCCGAATCTCGACCTGGCGGGCTATCGCCTCCGCATCCTCCGTCTCTTGCGACCCCGGCTCCGTCCGCTCCCGCACCTTGTAGCCGGAGGACTCGATCGCCTGCTTCATCTCCGCTACAGAGACCTGGTTGGGGTCGAACTTCACGGTCACGCGCTCTGCCCCGAAGTTCACGCCGACATGGTCGATGCCCGGTAGTTGTTCGATGAACGACTCGATGTTGGTGACGCAGGTGGGGCAGGTCACGCCGCCGCCGATGAGGGCGAACTCTACCTGGGAGACTCCAGCGACCTCGATTGTTGGTCCGACCCCTACGGCTTTCGTCACCTCGTGCATGTGGCCACCCGGGACGTCGGCCTCCGGAACGGCCGGCGCCTGAAGGGCGCTCTCCGCCGGGGCTTCCTCAACGAGGAGCGTGCCATGCACCATGTTCATGCCGCAGGCGAAGCCGAACTCCCCGGAACGATCCGGGGTGAATTCCAACGACGTCTTCTGGAATGCTGGGAGCGATTTGCTGATGCGAAAGTCCGAGAACACGACGCGCGAGGTGCAATCGCTGGCCTCCTGGCGATCGAAGATCAGGCGGACCGGCACGCCCCGCTGGACGCGGATGAGGCTGGGCGAATAGCCGCCCTTGACCGTGACCTCGATCTCCTGGACACCCCCGCGCAACTCCGCTCGGCGCGCTTGTTTCGGGCCGAAAAAGAACCACGCGAGCAGGGCGACCAGCACGGCCGCGCCAGTGCTGACGAGGATTTCGTCGATACTCATGACGTTGCTTCACGACGGCGAACGGCTCGTCTGCTCCCGTGTACCATGAGCGCACGTCGATCAACAGGGCCTGCGTTCGACCCTCGCGTTGCCGATTTCACGGTCGTTTGACGCCCATCCGTCGCTGTCTCAATCGTCATGCTGATCCTCTCGGCCAATGGCTTGCGAACGAACTCACTCAGTCTGACGCTTCGGAGACGTTTCTACTATGGTCAGTCGTAAGTTTCATGCCGGACGCAATCGGGCCCCGGCTGGCGCACGGCCAACCTTCATGGGATTGCGCTTCGGAGGCGTCAGAAGTCCTGCGATCCATTTGCAGGTCCCTCGCGGAGTTGACGTTCCGCTTCGACCCAGTCATCAAGGTCGTGCCCGTGCTCGCAAGCCCGGCCGCAATAGATTTCGAACGCCCGGATTGCCACCTCCTCACGATCTTGTGGCGCATCGACTGGCGACGCGCCGTCGTTGGTTGGAACACTCGTTTGCTCGTTCACTCTTGTTGGCACGTTTATGGTCTCTCACTTTCTACTACTAGTTGCGTATGTCCGGAACGCGCCCGCTGTGGGGACAGGGCACGCAAGAGGGCCATCCGTGTCGACAACGGCACGCTCTGTGACCGCGCAGGTACCGCAGACACGCCGGATAACGCGGCGCGATGCGACATCAACCACCCAGACCGCTTCGTGGGCGCACGCTCCAACTCCGGCATGTTGGCTCTCTGGTCCCAGGAGCATGCGCGCGTCAAGTGGCATCGTCTGAGGCATCGGACAGTCTCCGTTCACCGCCGTCGTGGCTAACGCAGCGGGCATCGCGATTGATGGATGACGTACTACGAGCGTAGTAGTCACCACATCCATCGGGAATGTCCGTTCGGCTCAGGATTCTCAGACCGTTCGGACCCGGCGGAGAGCAAGTTCCTTTGGGGGCCCACTTGGACGCAACAGAGCTGCCCCTTTGGCCATGCCCCGGCGATCCCGAAATTGATATCGTTGCATTACTATGACTATAAGTAGTACTTGACAGATTCGACCCCGACTAAGGCTTCGGATAGGTCGGGAGAGAGGCGGTCGGAATGAGTTCCGACGTGAATGGCTATGGCCTTTGGGCCATGGTGATGATCAACACCATCATCTTCGTCGTGTTCGCCTTGAGCTTCACGAGACCTCATACGGCGAGGGACTGGCGGTCGGTCGGCGCGTTTTCCGCGTTCGTGATTGCGTTGTTCACCGAGATGTACGGATTCCCGCTGACGATCTACTTCCTCTCGGGCTGGATGGGCAGCCGCTACCCGGTCACTGACCCGTTGTCCCACGATAACGGGCACCTTTGGGATACCCTTCTCGGTCTCGGGGGAAATCCCCACATCAGTCCGTTGCACCTGCTCAGCAATGTCGCGATTTTCGGTGGGATGGTTCTGCTAGTACTAGCCTGGCGGGTGCTTCACGCCGCCCAACGCGAGCACCGTCTTGCGCTGACCGGCCCCTACGCCTACGTCAGGCACCCGCAATATGCCGCCTTCGTCCTGGTGATGATTGGGTTCCTGCTCCAGTGGCCCACGCTTATCACCCTCGTGATGTTCCCTATCCTGGTCACGATGTACATACGCCTTGCGAAACGGGAGGAACGGGACGCAATGGCTGAATTTGGCGATGCATATCGTCTTTACGCGCAAGCCACCCCACGTTTTTTTCCCCGTCGGGGCAGGTCGGATCCTGCGCTTGGAGGACCGCCGACGGCAAGGCAGATATGAACGCAATACGACTGGAAGTAGTATTCGATGAGGGACGATCCAGCCCAGAGTTAAGGAGGCGAAGCCGTGAAGAAGGAACCAGTCTGTGGAATGATGATTGCCGAGAAGGATGCGGCTGGCACCGCGGAATACCAGGGA
>JANPDX010000308.1:0-15049 GCA_031431695.1 Dehalococcoidia bacterium | reverse complement strand
CGCCCAGCTCGGCACGCCCGACTACGAGAACCTCCAGGTGCGCGACGTCCCCGCACACCGGCTCGGCGAACGCGAAGAAATGGCCGAGATTTGTGCGTTCCTCTGTTCGCCCGCAGCGCGGTACATCAACGGCTCGGTGATCACCGCTGACGGCGGACAATCCCTCGGCAATTGGACCGACGTCTGGGACATGGACAGTCCGTAGCCGGGCAGTTCTCCACATCGCCAGATTCCGCGTCCCTAATCCGACCTCGTTACGCTGGAGCCTTCGGCACGAAGCGCACGCCGGGAAGTCCTTCGAAGTCCCGGTCCTGCGTCCACAACGTGGCGCCGAGACTCTCTGCTGTCGCATAAATGACGCTGTCCGCCATGGCGAGTTTGTGAGTCATTGCGACCGCCACAGCCCGCCGGGAGATGGATACGTCAAGGGGGATCACCCGGAACTGGTTCAGGACATCCATCGCGGCCTGGGCGGCGGCCTCGCCCCGCTGTTGCCAAACGCGCCGGCCCACTTCGAATACGACGACGGCAGGCACTGCCATCTCCTCAGCACCGGTGATGACTGGTGCAAACGCCTCGGCGTTGGAGGCCGCCGCGAAGTACTCAAGCCACCCGGACGAATCGACGACGTTCACTCGTCGTCGTTCGGGACATCGGTGTCGATTCCTTGAAGGAAGCCGAGATAGTCCTCGATCGGCCTTACGGGCACGAGTTCGACGTGGCCGTCACGTTCGATCACTTCGACCTTCTGGCCGGGCTTGATGCCGAGGGCCTTTCGAATCGCGAGCGGGATGACGACCTGGTACTTTGGCGAAACGGTAACGATTTCCATCGATAACCTCCGTTAAACATCTATGATCGATCAATCGTGGGTAACGCGTCAATCAGGGCTTGCACCGTCGAGGCCGGGACTGCTTCAACGAACAACGCCCGTCGCCCGTATAGTTCGGCCTCACACCTTGATTATGGAGAATCACCATGCAGATGCCCGCCGTTGCTCTCGCTGCCGCCGCCGGACGCCGAAAATGGACCGTGGAAGTCGCCCAGAAGCTAGAAGAAAAAGGCTTTCAGGGGATCTATTGCGCCAGTTTCGGCGACGGGATGGGGCTGTGCCTCTCGATGGCCCATGCCACCAAAACCATCAAGTTCGGCACTTCCATCATGCCGATTTACTACCGCGTGCCGTTCGACCTCGCGCAATCCGCCGCCTACATTCACGAAATCAGCGACGGCCGATTCTACATGGGCATCGGCGTGAGCCACGGCCCCGCGCTCAAGCGCCTTGGAGTGGCAGCCGGCAAGCCGCTTACGGACACCAGGAAGTACGTGGAACAGATGCGCGCGACCGTCGCCCAGACGGGCCCGCTGCCGCCAATTGTGCTCGCCTCATTGCGCACGAAGATGGTCGAACTCTCCGTTGAAATTGGCGACGGCGCCGTCTGGGCAAATGCCTCGCGCTCACACATGGCGGATTCGCTTTCGCACATCCCGCGGGCGAAGCGGGAAGGCGACTTCTTCATTGGCGACATGATCCCGACCTGCATCGATGACAATGACCCGGCCGCCGCCGCGAACGTCAGCAAGCGGACACTAACCGGCTACGTGATGCTCCCGAACTATCGGAATTACTGGAAGGAAGCGGGCTACACCGAGGAGATGGAGGCCATGGAAGCCGCGCTCGCCCGCGGTGACCGCGACGCCCTCCCGGGCCTCATGAGCGACCGCTGGCTGGCAGACTCGACCCTCTACGGCACCCGCAAGCAGGTCCTCGAAGGCGTCGAAGCCTGGTTCGACGCCGGCGTGAAGACACCCATCCTCGTGCCCTCATCGACCAGCGGTGGCCAGGTCAAAGCGATGGAAGAGTTGTTCGCCGCTTTCGCCTGAGCCAAGCGCGAACCCCGGCACTCGTCAACAATGCAGTAGTGCTCGAACACGAACTGAAGATAGCGACCGAAGCCGCTCACCGAGCGGGCCTTGAGGTGCTGCGCTTTCGTCGCGAGGGCGTCCGTTATGGCCGCAAGGACGGCTGGGAACTGGTTTCCGAAGCAGACCTTGTCGCGTCCGAAATTTTGCACTCAGCCCTAACTTCCGCCTTCCCGAACGACGGTTGGCTGGGCGAAGAACACGCGGATACCGCCGAGCGTTTGGGCCGTGACCGTGTCTGGGTGGTGGACCCGATCGATGGGACACGGGAGTACCTCCAGGGGATCCCGGAGTATGCTATCTCGGTCGGCCTGGTGATTGCAGGGCGGCCAGCGCTTGGAGTGGTGTTCAACCCCGCAACCGATGAGATGTTCACCGCCGAATGCCTCACGGCCGGCGAACGAGAGCCAACCGAATCAACCGGCCACCCCATCGAAATCCTTGTGGGCCGAAGCGAACAACTCCACGACGAGTTGCCGCCGCTTCCTGAAGGCACCGAAACGCGCGGGGTTGGGAGCGTCGCCTACCGCCTGGCCTTACTCGCAAACGGCCAGGGCAATGCAGTGCTCAGCGGCTACGGCCGCGCCGAATGGGATGTTGCCGCCGGGATTGCTCTTTGTCGCGCGGCCGGTCTCCGCGCGACAGGGATCTTCGGCGACGACATGCCATTCAACCAGGCGGAGCCCTATGTGCGCGGCCTGTTGGTCGCCGAGCCGGGGCTTCATGCCCGGTTCGCGACTTTCTTTCAGGCGCTCCAGCGCGAATGACACGGGCAACATCCATCCGGTAACGTTGCATCACACAACTCACCCCGAGGTCAACACATGAGCATCGGAATCGGACTTGGAATCGCCGGGTTTCCGTTCACCTCGCCAAGGGCTTTCCTCTCGTGGATCGACCTTTGCGAAGACCACGGCGTCGATTCCGTCTGGCTCAGCGAACGTATCGTCTCGCACCAGCCGGCGCTCGAACTCATGACGACGTTTGGCATGATCGCCGGCCGCACCGAGCGTCTGAAGTTCGGTATGAACGCGATCGTCGTATCCCTCCGAGACCCGCTGATCCTCGCGAAGGAATGTGCATCCCTGGACTACTTGAGCGGTGGCCGGCTGCTCCCGGTGTTCGGAGTCGGAGGGGAAACCAGCCCGGAGTTCCGCGCGACCAATCGCAGCCCCAGGGGCCGTGGCCCCCAGTCCGATGAGGCTCTCGACATTATGTCCCTTCTGTGGACGGGCGAGCCGGTTACCTACGAAGGCAAGTACTACCAGTACACCCAGGCCGTTATCTCGCCCCGCCCCGTCCAATCGCCCCTCCCCATCTGGATTGGAGGCAGCTCCACGGCCGCAATTCGGCGCACCGCGCGGATCGGCACCGGCTGGCTCGCCGGGCTGCAATCGCCCGCCCAGGTCGCGCCTGTAGTGGCGGCAATCCGTGAACAATCCGCAGCCAACGGCCGCCCGATCGACGACGATCATTACGGCGCCGGGTTCGCCTTTCGCTTCGGCTCGTTCGATGAGCCAATCGTCCAAAGGCAGGCCGCGGCATTGGCGCGCGTGCCGGACGCTCCCGATCCGGCGGCTTACATCGCGGCCGGGAGCGCGGAAACGATTGCGGAACGGATTCGCGAGTACATCGCGGCCGGCGTCTCGAAGTTCGTGCTCAGGCCGATCGCTGACTCAGACGCGGATCTCCTGGCCCAGTCGCAACGTCTGACCGAAGAAGTGATCCCTATGTTCGCGCCCGTGCGAATAGCCCTTAGCGCTGCGGAATAGCGCTCAACTGTACCCAGAGGTCCTGTTGTTCACCGTCGCGGCAAAACGTTCGTGTTGCGCCGAACAACGCCACGATGCCGTCGCGGTCGGCGAGAGCAACCATCCCGACGCGCTCCCACGCAGGCACCTTCTCGTTGATGAGCAGATCCGAGACCTTTCGACTAAGTCCGTGAAACCTGATCCGGTCGCCCCGGGCGGACATCCTCAGTCGGAGAGCACCGGCGAACGTTGAGGCGTCCAGCGCCACGACGGGTGCTTCAACCGACGGTTCTAGTGCGTCCGTCCGAATGCTGACAACCCATGCGCCGGCACGCGTGTCTCCTGGCACATTCAGAAACGTTGGTTCAAATGCCGTCACGTCCTCCAGGTGAGGTCCGATCCGCACGAGTCCGCAGGAAGCTTCGAGGGCGGTGTCGCCAAAGGAAACCTGCCCGGACCCGGAAGCCAGCACGGCCTGCAGGTTTTCTACCCTGGTGCGATTCACTTCGGGGCGGAGATGGTAAAAGGTCGCCTCTCGCTCGATGACGAGTGAGAGCGCTTCGTTCGGCAACTCCACAAGCGAACTCGCAGTGAAAACCGCCCCAACCGGACCACGTTCCCGGGGCTGAGCTCCGAACGAACGGCGCTCCATGGGTTCGAAGGCCTCACGCGCGCTCCGGCCAAGACCGATCAAGGCAGACGCAACCGACGGATTGATTTCGCGCAGAGCCGCCAGGGTTTCGTTCCGTACCCGATTGCGCGTGAATCGTGGGTCGGCGTTCGATGGATCGATGATGGGCTCCAGTCCGAATTCGGCGCAGATCGCGGTTGTGGCCGCGCGGCTTGTCTCGATCAGTGGACGAACCAAGCGTTGCGCGTCAGACCCCGGGACTCCCGAAACTGGCAACATACCGCGGATTCCGCGAACTCCACTTCCTCGGACTACGCGCATCAGGATGGTTTCTGCCTGGTCGTCGGCGGTATGGCCAGTCGCGATGCAATCGGCATTCTCCTTTCCGGCTACGAAAGCAAGGAACTGATAGCGCATTTCGCGCGCAGCCTCTTCCAGACCGCGCTTCGTACGTTTCGCTACTCCGGCGACGTCGCCCTCCCCGGTAACACATTCGATGCCAAGTTCGGCACAGACTTCGCGAACCCGAGCCATATCGTCCTTGGATTCGTCGCGGAGCGAATGGTCGAAGTGGCATGCTTCCACCTCGAACCCGGCTTCTTTTCCGTACTCCCGCAGCAGAAGGAGACACGCCAGAGAATCTGGACCGCCCGACAGGGCCACCAGGACCTTCCGCGTCCGCCGGAACATCCGCTCCCGCTCGGCCGTGCGACGCATCGCGGCAAGCGCAGCCGTGAAGACCGGCTTAGCGGGGGAAGAGTCGCTCCCACCACGATCCGCTCTGACTGGCATCCTGCTTGATTTCGGGGCTCGTGACGACAAAGACGAACTCTCCTTCACGACCGTAGCCTAGTTGGCGACGCGCCTGCTGCTCCACGTAGGCATCGGATGCCACGTAGTTTTTGACAGCTTCGAGGTAGAGCTTGCGGTCTTCAAGCGCCTTCACGCGCAGTTCGGCGGTGGCGCGGTCACTATCCAACTGGCCGTTGCGATACCACCCCGCAGCCGCGGTGTACATGCCGTACGCCGCAACAACAAGGCAAAAGATGATGAATAGGCGGGTACGAGTACCCCGAAGCGCTCCCATACGCTGTTCGGCAACGCTAACCGTACCTTATGCAAGGTTCAAGTCTGAGAGATGGCAGGTATCGTTGACGCTGGACACATTGACCCGGCCGTTGCGAACGCTGAGGAACGTCGCCGAGGCGAGGTCAACCTGAAACGCCCGAAACCGATCCAAACCGAGCCCAAGGAACAGGCAGAGAAGGGTCTTGAGGACGAAGTTGTGGCTGACGACTACGGTCAGGCTGCCAGGCTTCGCAGCGGTCAGTTCATCAACGAGCGGGGCCAGCCGAGAGGCCAGGTCGGCGATGCTTTCGCCACCGGGCATCCGCGTGTTCCATCCATCCGGCCCGCCCCAGGCGGCGAGGAATTCCGGGAATCGGCGTCGCATCTCCGCGAAGTCCATACCTTCGGTTTCGCCGACGTCAAGTTCAGTGAGCGACCCCAGCAGCACCGTCTCGAGCCCGTGGTGGCGCGCAATCAGTTCCGCGACGGTCGCCGCTCGGCTTAACGGGCTGCTCAACACCCGCTCGACAGGCAATCGTGCCAACCGTCCGGCCACAGCCATCGCCTGGGCCAGCCCGCGTTCAGTCAGTTCCACATCGGCTCGGCCCAATCCCTGTCCGTCGCGATTGAAAGCGGTCTCTCCGTGGCGTACGAGGATGATGCTCACGCGGGGCCGCCGAGGCAGCGCCGCGAACCACAGTGACCCGGGTGATCCAATGCAACGGAGCTCTTGTTCATGGCTAGTCGTACTGCCCGGAACGTCGCCATAGCTCTCTCGCTGGAGAGTGTCCTTCGAGCACGATATTCGTGCGCTTGATGAGCGGCGCCGACTCTCCCGGAAACAATGCAGTCACGACCGCCTCGGGCCGAGCGGTCAGGTTCTGGTCGGCTTGAAGCCGCATATCGAACTCCACGACTCCGTCCACCAGGCGGCAGCGGAGCGAACCGCATGCCTTTCGAAGGTCGTACTCGCGGACGCGCTCGCCGCGGTCTTCGCGAAATGGCAGCGTTTCAAGCTGGAGAAACTCTTTCACGGCTGCCTCGGCTCGCGCTGGGTCCACCGCGAGCGCGAGCTGGTAGTCACACCAGAGCATCGCCGCCTGCGGCGCCGGCGAGTTCATGGCGATCTCTTCCGCGCGAAGCACTGCCATGTCTTCGGTTGTTTGACTTGCGAGCCGCGACACGAATTCGTCCAAATCGACTCGCTCGTGAAGTGTCACGTCCATCACTTCAGCATCCGAAACGAAGCCGAGCGGCAGCGGAGAAGCGAAAGCGAGCTTCGGGTGCGGCGTGAATCCCTGCGAATAACCCAGCGGAAGTTCGGCGCGGCGGAGCGCGCGCTCCCACGAACGCAACACGTCCAGGTGGGAGATGTAGCGGACACGTTCGCCTTTACGGAACCAGACACGGAAACGTTGGGCGGTCATTCGTTCAATCGTAGCATCGGCGGCTAACCCAACACGCTGGCGGCAAGTTCTTCGGCCGCAGTGTGCGGGTCGAGCTCGCGGCCCGCGACACGCGCGACCAGCGCAGCGAGTTCGTCTTCAGAAGTCGTCTCTCGAATCCGCTCAAGTACGATCTGGCGCGCTATCGAAAGCACCTGGTGGCGTGCGTCTTCCGCCCGGTGCTTGGCGAGCAGGCCCGAGTTTTCAAGGTAGGTGTAGTGGTCGGCGACGGCATCCGCGAGCGGGCCAAGTCCCTCATTCTTTATCGCCGTCGTTTTCAGGATTGGCGGCCGGCGTGAACCCGCCGGTGAGAGCGAAAGCAACGCCTGCAACTGACTCACGAGCACATCCGCGCCCGGATGGTCCGCCTTGTTCACCACCAGGATGTCCGCAATTTCGATGATCCCGGCTTTGAGTGCCTGTATGTCGTCGCCAGTACCCGGATTGTTTACGAGGATGGTCGTCATCGCGGTACCGGCGATCTCCACCTCGTCCTGACCGGCGCCAATCGTTTCGATAATCACCACGTCGAAGCCAAAGGCGTCCATCACGGCCACGACATCAGCAATCGAGGGCGCAAGGCCACCCATCGCCCCACGCCCAGCCATACTGCGCACGTACACGCCGGGGTCCAGGGCGAGGTCTTGCATGCGGATGCGATCGCCAAGGATCGCGCCTCTCGTGAAGGGACTCGATGGGTCCACCGCGACGATTCCAACGGTCTTCCCTCGCCGCCGGTACTCGGCAGCGAGAGTTCCAGTCAGCGTGCTCTTGCCCGAGCCGGCCCCGCCGGTGACTCCCAGGATGTGCGTCTTGCCGGAACGTGGAAACAGCGCCCGCAGATACTCGCGGCCCTCGGGCGTATCGTTCTCAACGCGGCTGATTATGCGCGCCAGTGCCCGCCTATCGCCGGCGAGGAACCGTTCGACGAGGTCGTCCACTGGGTTACTTCTTTACGTGTTCGTAAACGAACTTCACGATGTCCTGCGTGTTCGTCCCGGGACGGAACACCGCGCTGAAACCGAGTTTGGTGAGAACTTCCGTGTCTTCCTCGGGGATGATTCCACCACAAAACAGCAGCACGTCATCGACGCCCCGCTTCCTTAGCTCAGCAACAATGCGCGGGAAAAGCTCGAGGTGCGCCCCCGAGAGAATACTCAGTCCGACAACGTCTACGTCTTCCTGGAGAGCCGCTTCGGCAATCATCTCCGGCGTTTGCCGAATCCCCGTGTAGATGACCTCGCAGCCACCATCTCGCAATGCGCGGGCGACAACTTTTGCGCCGCGATCGTGGCCATCAAGGCCGGGTTTGGCGATCAACACGCGGATTTGTGCGGTTGTGGTGGAACTCATGCTGCCCCTCGTAGTAGTGGCTGTTGTTAACCCAAGACTAACCGTTGCGTCAGATTAGCGCTGAACGTTCACTGTGCTCCATCGATGGGCATTGCGTTGTACTGGATCATCGCGAACGGAACGCCGCTGGTGCCGCCCTTGACTGTGGCGATCATCGCGCCGGGCTGGACTGCCTTTGACGGATCCGAGACCTGGTAGCCCTTATCGCGCAGGTCGGCGACCGCGGCTTCGATGTCGTCGACGGCGACTACCATTCCCCAGAGCTTCGCTTTGACTTCTTCGCCGGGCTTCACTTCCGGCGGACCCGCAAACTCAATGATGACCTCTTGCAGCTTGGCAAACGCAAGCTGCGCCGATGTACCGGGCCGGATCATCTTGCGCTTGATCTCGATGCCAAGGTTGTCGGCAAACGTCTGCGCGACTGTCGAACTGTCGTTCGAAGAGATGACGATGTGGTCGATGTGCGTGGGCCCGACAGACATTAGTGGCCCTGCCCATCGGCGATGGGGGTCGCGAACTCGATCAGGACGCCGTGGTTCGACTTCGGGTGTAGGAAGCAAATCATCCCCGCCAGTCCGGGGCGCGGCTTCTGGTCGATCAATTCGATGCCTTTTTCGCGGGCCGCGTCGAGCTCCTTGTCCACGTCGTCGGACTCGAAGCAGATGTGGTGCATCCCCTCTCCGCGGGACTGAAGGAACTTCGCCACACCTGTGTCGTCACGAGTCGGTTCGAGCAATTCGATTTCTGAACCGCCGATTTCGAGCAAGACGCCCCGAACACCCTGGTCCTCGATAACGCGGTCGGCGGTAACTTTCAGGCCAAGCGCGTCGCGATAGAACTTCATCGCTTCGTCGGCGCTATGAACTACCACACCGACGTGGTGAATCTTTTTCAGCATGGCTAACTACTCCCCTGGGTTGATGGACCGGCGTTCTCGCCGGGACGGCTTCTGCGAACGTTTTCCATACCGGCAAGAACGGCTGCCATGCGATGCCAGTGCTCGCGGTCGTGCTCAATCGCTACCCGGACGAACCGGAGGGCAACACTATCGTCTGCCAACAAATCCTCGTCGCTGTAGTGCGAGATCTCCTCAAGGAACCTCGCGCGACCGCCCTTCAACTGCTCGAGTACGCTCCAGAAATTCAAATCTCGCTTGCGTTCGACATGATCCTGGTTCCACTGATCGCGATGCGAATGGTCGAACTCGTTAAGCGCCGGCGTTTCGCCCGCTCGAATCTCGCGCACGGCGGTCACGAGCTCGGCCTCCCGACTGGCCACATGACCGACAATGTCCTTCAACGACCACTGGTCGATGAACGGCTTTTCGATGTCCCGAATGCGACAGGTCTCTATGTTGCGGATGAGCTGGTTTCGCTCGAGTTCGAGCTCATTCATCAGCCTTCGCCGTTCGTCTGACAGGACCCGTACATCGCTGTCGGCCATTAGATGAACACCGGCTCGCGCTGCTCGCCCCAGACCTTCCGCAGCCGATGACTGATCTCGCCGAGTGTGACACGGCTCTCCACGCAATCGACCATGATCGGGATCAGGTTGTCCGTCCCCAAAGCGGCCTGCTCCAGCCGGGACAGGAGGTTTTCGACCGCGGCGTTATCGCGCGACGCCCGGAGTTTTGCCAGCCGCGCCGCCTGTTGCTGTCCAAGTGCGGGGTCAACACGCAGAAGCTCAGGCGCCGACGTCTCAACGCTCACGAAATCGTTGACACCGACGATGATCCGTTCTTTCGCCTCGATCTGCATCTGGAAGCGATACGCGGCCTCCTGGATTTCCCTCTGCTGGAAGCCCCTTTCGATCGCAACCAAGGAACCGCCCATGGTGTCTATCGTCTTTATGTACTCCCATGCCTCCGCTTCCAGCCGGTTCGTCATGTCTTCTATGTAGTACGACCCACCGAGCGGGTCCGCAACATCGCCGACGCCGTTTTCGTATGCGAGGACCTGCTGTGTTCGGAGGGCAATTTGAACGGCCTTCTCGGTCGGCAGGGAAAGCGCTTCGTCCATTGAGTTCGTGTGCAACGACTGCGTGCCGCCAAGGACAGCGGCGAGGGCCTGGACGGCAGTCCGAACGATATTGTTTTCGGGCTGCTGTGCCGTCAACGTTGCGCCACCGGTTTGGGTGTGGAAGCGAAGCATCTGCGAGCGTGCGCTCTTCGCCTCAAACCGCTCCTTCATGATCTTCGCCCAGATGCGCCGCGCGGCACGGAATTTCGCCACCTCTTCGAGGAAATTGTTGTGGCAGGCGAAAAAGAAGCTGAGACGCCCGGCAAAGTCGTCGATGTCGAGCCCGGCCGAGAGCGCCGCATCCACGTACGAGATGCCGTCAGCGAGCGTGAAGGCGATTTCCTGTGCTGCGGTGCAGCCAGCCTCGCGCATGTGGTACCCAGAAATAGAGATGGTGTTCCACTGCGGCACGACCTCCTTGCAATACGCAAAAATATCCGTGATGAGGCGCATGCTCGGCTTGGGCGGATAGATGTATGTCCCGCGAGCGATGTACTCCTTCAGGATGTCGTTCTGGACTGTTCCGCCGAGCTTGTCGGGGGATATGCCCTGAGCCTTTCCAACCGCCACGTATAAAGCGAGGAGCACTGCCGCAGTGGAGTTGATGGTCATCGAGGTGGTGACCTTGTCGAGCGGTATTCCGTCGAACAGCGTCAACATGTCGTCGAGCGAATCGATTGCGACCCCGACTTTGCCCACTTCGCCGATGGCCATCGGGTCGTCCGAGTCGTATCCGATCTGGGTAGGGAGGTCGAATGCCACGGAAAGGCCAGTTTGGCCCTGGGAGAGCAAGTACCGGTATCGCTGGTTCGACTCTTCCGCGGTCCCGAACCCGGCGTACTGGCGCATCGTCCAGAATCGCCCGCGATACATGGTCGGCTGGATTCCGCGCGTAAAGGGATAGTCCCCGGGGAAGCCCAACTCGGTGTTCGGGTCCCACCCCTTGAGGTCGTCGTGGGTATACACGGGCTCTATCGGCATCTTGCCGGTGGTTTCGAAGGCCTTCGATCGCTCGGGCGCTCGTTCAGTAGCCCTGGCGTAGGGGCCTTGCAGCCACTCGCGCTTCGTCGTAATTGGCATTATGTGGAGACTCCGGAAGACGGACGGGTGTGCCGGTCGCCGGCGCGTCGTATCCCGAAGTATATGAGTGGCTAATTACCGTCGCAAACCCTACGGGTCGCGGGTATCTCGCGACCGCTCAACCAGCCGCTTCAAGCGCTCGGCCTCGAAGTCGATGGGGACGCGAAGGACAGCCAGCCGCCGTCGCCGTTCGTGCAACTCGTCGTCGTATGTGTGAATTCGTTCGGCCTCTTCCATAACAGAGATCATCGACCTGTTGAACGCGTCTCAACAATCAGTGTTTTCCCGCGAGCTGCGGGCCCTTGAACGCACTCTTTTCAAACCTAGGGGCACTGATTTGCATAAATAGGGGCTTTACCTCTTGACAAATGTCCCTATAATCGCGGAACACCCGGAAGGTGGGTCCGGGGAATTGGGGATCCGTGAGCAATTCAAGCTCGAAGCCATTCCTTAGCTGCTTGCTGGTCGCGCCGTCGCATGTTGAAACCCTTGGCTTTGTGCGGGCGCTTCACAGCGGCGGTGTCGCCGTCCTCGAACGCGAACCGCGGAAGTCAACCATGGATCTTGCCCTTTCTGGCGAATTCGACCTGGTTGCATGGTTTGTCGATCCGCGCATGGCCTCCGGGATCCTTGCCATTGATACGCTGGCCAGGAATCAGATCGCACTTGTGGCCGTCTTGCATGAACCTGATCCGGGGCTGGTCGCGGAGACCCTGGCGGCCGGCGCTGACGCCTGTTTGAACCTGGATACCGACGCGCGAGTTGTCGCTGCGCAGGTTCGAGCCGTACTTCGGCGAGCGGGCGCGTATGATTCCGATGCAGGCGAAGTTACCGGCCTGCTTCAGGTTGGGGACCTTACCGTCGATGTTGATAGATGCGAGGTGCAGCGCGCGGGAGCGTTCGTAGCCCTCACAGCGTCGGAATACCGGATCATTGAGTACATGGCTCGCAAATCGGGACGTGTACTCAAGCCCCACGAGATTCTGAACGCCGTGACGGACGACTACGAATATCTTCCGCGGGAAGCCCAGGATGTATTCAAGGTTTACGTCCGCCGCATCCGGCGAAAGCTGGAACCCGATGAAAGTGAACCGCGCTACCTGGTTACAGCACGCGGGTTCGGGTACCGGCTTGAAGGTGGGAATGATGTTCCTGCCCTGCGGAGCGCGGCGACGACTGCCTGATACCCTGCTTCCCCGCGCGTGACGCATTCCGCCGGGAGTAACGGGTGAGTGACCAGGGGAATCCTGAGGACTTTTTGCTTGAACGGCTGAATGAAGCCGCCTCGGGTGACGCCGCTGTCCGCCAGCTTCGGCGCCGCTACGACACGCTCCGGGGTGACTACGAACAGCTCCTCGGGCGGCTCGGCGACCTCGAAGAACGGCTGAACGATGCTGCCGAAGCTGTCAAAACGGCGCCGCCGCCATCGCCCATAGCGCAAAGCATCGCCGAGGCGGTAGCCGCGCCGCTCATGCGGTTGCGAGAAGACTACCTGGCAGCAGTCGCCGGGATTCAATCGGTCGTCAGCGGGCTCGAGGGTCTCGCCGCTGGATTCAAAGGTCAGCACTCAACCAGTAGGTCGATTCCGGTCTCGATGCCAAATCCGCCAGGTCACACGACGGGAGCAACACCCGTGCCTTCACGGCCACAGAAGACTCAGGTCGAAGTCAAGGGCTCGGGCTTCGGCGAGCTGTTGGATTTCCAGGAACGGCTCACCCAGGTTCCGGGCGTGTCCCGGGTCTCGATAAACGCCATCGACAACGAGCGCGCGACCCTCGTCGTCGAATTGGACCGGCCGCCCAACTAGCAGTCGGCACTTCGATTAGACTCCGGGGAAATCATCCGGGGGCCAGACATGGACATCGAGAAGTACAACGCCGACTGGTTGGCCGCGTGGTCGGCAAAGGACACCTCTGCTCTCCTGGCCTTTTACGCCGAGAACGTGACGTACAAGGACGGGCAAGTCGCGGCCGGTATCACCGGCCAGGCTGCCCTGAAGGCGTATCTCGACGGATTGTTCGGCGCGACACCGCCGATGACGTACGTTCCAGACGAAGTCTGGCCGATCGCGGGCGGCTTTTGCGGACGTTGGAACTGCGCTTTTGAACTACCTGACGGAACAAAACGGGCGATCCGCGGATTCGACCTGGTCCTCCTCGAAGGAGACCGGATCACGCACAACGAGGTCTACACACACAACCTGCCCGATTAACGCACTGACCTGAAGAACTTCTGCACGTCTCTCGCGAGCAACTCTGGCTGTTCCAAAGCCGCGAAATGTCCGCCTTTGGGCATCTCCGTCCAGCGCGTTATGTTGAAGCGCGGCTCGAGCCATCCGCGGGGAGCTTGCCACGGCTCGCCAGGGAACACGGCGATGCCGGTCGGGACGGTGACCTTCGGATACGCGAAGCCCGCGGGATCGTGCCTGGCTTCATAGTAAATTCGCGCCGCCGAGGCGACGCTGTTTGGCGCCCAGTAGAACATCAGGTTCGTTAGCAAGTGGTCTTTCTGAAACGTTGACTCGATATTGCCTCCGCAGTCGCTCCAGGTGCGGAATTTCTCGGTGATCCACGCGACAAGCCCGGCAGGCGAATCACTCTGCGCGAGCGTGAGCGAATCCGGCTTCGTGCCCTGGATGTTGCTGTACCCCGTTTCCCCGGCCTGAAAGGCATCCCTCTTCTTTGCCCACTCGCGGTCGGACTCGGTCATGTCTACTGGCGGCGGCGCCACGGCGAAATTCAGATGCAGGCCTGCTACGTGGCCGACATGTGCTGACCCCATCTTGGCCGAGATGATCCCGCCCCAGTCACCGCCCTGGACTCCGTACCGCTCATAGCCAAGAACATCCGACATCAATGAGTCGAACGCGGCAGCGATTCGAGAGATTCCCCAACCGCTCACGGCCGGTTTTCCGCCGAAGCCGAAGCCCGGGATCTCGGGGATGACAAGGTCGAAAGCATCTTCGGCTCGGCCCCCATGGCTCGCCGGGTCAGTGAGGCGGCTGATAACGAACAAGAATTCGAAGATAGAGCCCGGCCAACCGTGAATGAGCAACAATGGGAAGGGGTGAGGGCCCTTGCCCTTGATATGCCAGAAATGCAGATCCACACCATCGACTTCGGAGAGAAAGCCCGGGTAGCGATTGAGATGGCCTTCATGAAGCCGCCAGTCATATGTGGTTCGCCAGTACTCGCAAAGTTCGCGGACGTAGTCGATGTTGGCGCCGTAGTCCCAGCCGGCGCCATCGAGCTGTTCGGGCCAACGCGTCCGTTCAAGCCTGAGACGCAAGTCGTCGAGCACGTGATCGGGGACGTGAATGGAATACGGGCGGGTGTCCATGGCGGGGACTATACGTGTCGCGGGAGTCGTTCGCCTTGACCCACCCCGGCCGCGAACCTACGATCAGAAGTCGATGCTGAGGTAGCTCAGTCGGTAGAGCACTGCACTGAAAATGCAGGTGTCCCCAGTTCGAGTCTGGGCCTCAGCACCAATTTTCTGAATCTGGAGGCGACAATAACGCGAACCGTTATTGTCTCCTCCTTTGGTTTGACGACAATACTGACGACAACTGGCGGAGACCGACGACAACGGGTTGGTAGCGAGAGACCCGAGCGGAGCGTTAGAGTTCGGCGCGATGGATGGGGAACCGGCAGCGCTACAGCGCCAAACGTGGAGCAGGTTGAACCACCTTCAGGTCGGGCGGTACGCCGAATACCTGGCGAAGATGGAGTTCACGCTTTACGGGTTTCAGGTGTACACGGCCGAGGTCGACGACCGGGG
>JANPDX010000307.1:0-5442 GCA_031431695.1 Dehalococcoidia bacterium | reverse complement strand
CGACGCCTTTCGCAGGGCGCTCCTCGAAGATGCCGACGACGACGCTTCGCGCCACGACTACGAAGTCGTGCTCCGCCTGCTATTCCCGGATGTAGACGATCCCGACGCTACGGCTACGCCAGTCGCCACGCCACCATCGCCTTCCGAGACGGCCAGTCCGCCGCCCAACCCATCGCAACAGCCGGGCGGCAGCCCTTCGCCCGGATCAGGCACAACCGCCCCGGGAAGTCCGACCCCGGGCGGGTCCGGCGGGACTCCCGGCACTCCCACGCCGGGTGGCGGCGGTGACCCGGCCTCGCGCGAGCAAATCGAACGCCAGCTTCGCGAAATCGACCGGGAGGTGACCCGCCTTCTGGAAGCAGCCGGCGAGACGCCGACGCCCGGCCAGGCACTCGAAATACTCCGCCTGCTCGCCGAGCGCAACCGAATTGCCAGCCTTCGCGACTCCCTCAACGGCGGCGGTGGACCGAAAGACTACTGATCTCTGCCCGAGTGGGCCCCACCACTTGTCACGATCCCCTAAACTGCCCAGAAATGCGCGCCGTATTCGTGATGATCAAGACTGAACCGGGCCACACGACCGAAGTGGCCAACCACATCGCAGAGGTAGAGTCGTTCTCGGAGTGCTACAGCATCACCGGACAGTACGACCTCCTCGCCAAGCTTTACGTTCCAGATGTCGATGGGCTTGGACGGCTCATAGAGCGTGACATCCATTCCATCCCCAACATTCGTGACACCTTCACGATCCTGACCTTCGAAGCATTCGGCGTTCGCTGAGGTACGGATTTCCGGCTGCGGCTTCAGGGCGAAGCCCGCGACCGCCGTCGTGCCGCTCTTGATCGAGTCTTTCAGAAGCCGATCTGACGCCGCTTAGCGGTAGTTTCCGAACTGCAATTCGATCCCGTAGTCCTGGGTCTTCAGGTCGGCGATAACCTGCTGCAGTTCATCGCGGCTGGGGCTGCTAATGCGGACCGCCTCGCCCTGCACCTGCGCCTGCGTCTTCTTGTATTTTTGGTCCTTGATGTACCGCACGATTTTCTTCGCGATGTCCTGCTCGATGCCCTGGACCAGCGTGATTTCCTGTCGAGTCGTTCCCTGGGACGCCTTCTGTGCGGTCCCTCGCACCATGTTCTGCACCGGCACGTTGCGCGCGATCAGTCGGCCACTGAGCACCTGCCACATCGCATCGAGCTTGTAGTCGTCCGCTGCGTGCATGCCAATCTTGGTGTCCCCGTGCTCGTAGTCGATCTCGGCCACTACATTCTTGAAGTCGAAACGGCTGGCGATCTCCTTGCGCGCCTGGTTCACTGCGTTACCCACTTCCTGCAGGTCACATCCGGTCGTGATATCGAAGGTCTCGTCTTTCGCCATGTTCTAAGACTAGCGCGACCGGGGCTCTCGCTGTAGTGCCGCCGCTGAACTGGCCGTGACTGCTATAGACTTCGACCAGTGGCGCAAACCGACCGCTTTCATATCGAACTCGCCCTTGGCGACTGGCTCTACACGCTCGCCATCGGCATGGCGCTCGGCCTGCTGGTCGCTTCACTCCTCCTGCCGGCACGGACCGGGAAGGCGAGACGCATTGCCCCCGGCGCAGTCGCATTTTCGGGGCTGGCCGTGCTCGCCGCTATCGCGCTCCTCGCCTACGACGCGGGACCGTTCACCGTCGTCGTTTTCACGATCAAGCCGTATCTTTCGGCAGTCGCTGATGCGGGCCTGCTCTTCCTGGCCCTGGTACTTGGCGTCGGGGGGTCTGCGTCACTCGTCGTGGGCACGAGGAGACTCGCGCGCGGAAGCCTTGCCCTCGTCCCGGCCATTGCCATTTGCGCGCTGGCGGTCGCCTTTCTTCTCTGGCGTGTCGATGCGTACTCCACGCGCAACTTCGGTCGCCATCCGAAAGGAACCGACGCGTCAGCGCTGGTAGCAGCGAAGCCGGTGATAACCGGGCTCGCTGTGCCGACGGGCGTGACTGTCGCGGAGAACGGTGACATCGCCGTCGTTGAACTGACTTCCGCGATGTTCCGGCTCTTCACGCCCGATGGCGACGGTTACCGCCAGGTCATCGCTGTGCGGCTCCCCATCCCCGAGGATCGCCTGGCGTTCCATGTGGCCCTTCACCCCGAGTACCCCGCGCAGCCGTATGTGTACGTCACTTCCGAAACCGGGCCACTCGAGAACCGCACGCTCCAGGTGCTTCGGGCCCGCCTCGATCGCTCTGAGGTCCGGTTCACTCCCATCATCGAAGGCCTGCCCGCGGCGAAGGTAGAGGAAGGCGGGAACCACTTCGGTGCGGCTATCACGTTCTGCAAGGGCTTCCTCTTCGTAACAACAGGCGATACCGAAGGCACCCGGGCCTTCACCTCTCCATTCGACAACCCGGAGGTTCACCGCGATGAAGCACAGGATCTCTCCAGCGCCCGGGGCAAGATCCTGCGGTGGCGGCTCGACGGTATCGAGATAGTGCCTGACGGCGTCACTGGAGTGGCGATCCCAATCTTCGCGTTCGGCTTTCGCAACCCCTTCGGTATCACCTGCGACCGAGATACCGGCAACCCGGTTGTGGTGGACAACGGCAACCGGGGCCACGATCAGGTGCGCGCGGTGGCGCCGGGATCCAATCATGAGTGGCCGATCTCCCTCGAACGCAACCTTTTTCGCGAGCCGTTGTTTGATAGCGGCGAGGTGCACATCGCACCCACCGGTGTGGCCTACCGTTCGTCGGATACTGGCGGTCACGAGTTCATCGTTTCCGCTTTCCAGTCTCAGGCTATCTACCTTCTGCCCGTGTTGGAGTCCGGCGCCCCGGGGCCCTTGCGGCTCCTGATCGAAGTCGAAGGCGGCGCCTACGGCGTGACCGCCAACTCTCGCGGATGCACCTATTTCGCAACCGCCGATTCCATCTGGCGGCTCGAAGACGGCCGCTGCCAGGAGTAGCGGGCGCGAGTTGCGATGCCGTTCGCTAGACTGTTCCCACAGATGGAGAAGGCAGGGCCCGGAACGATGACCCAGGAACAGCGCGCAAAGGAGCTTCGTGCCGAATATGACGAAGCGGTGATCCAACAAGGCAAAGAGCTTGCCGGGCCGTTCATGACCGTTTCCGGCCGGCCGATAGACCGCCTCTACGATGCGACCGACGTCGCGGACATCGACTATGAGCGCGACATCAACTTGCCCGGTAACTACCCCTACACCCGCGGCGTCCACAGCACCGGCTATCGCGGCAAACCCTGGACGATTCGCATGTTCAGCGGCTTCGGCTCTGTCGAGGAGACGAACCAGCGATACAAGGACCTGCTCGCTAATGGTAACAACGGACTTAGCGTCGCGTTCGACATGCCGACCCTCATGGGCTACGACCACGACGAGCCCTGGGCGGAGGGCGAGTTCGGGAGTTGCGGGGTCGCTCTCGATTCCCTCAGCGACATGGAGATCCTTCTCAGGGACCTACCGCTCGATAAGATCACCACGTCGATGACCATCAACAGCCCCGCGCCGGTTGTCTGGGCGCTCTTCATCGCCGCTGCCGAAAAGCGCGGCATCCCGCGGGCGAAACTCGCCGGCACGCTCCAGAACGACATCCTCAAGGAGTACATCGCCCAGAACGAATACATCTACGACCCGGCCCAGTCGATGCGTCTCGTAACCGACACCATCGAGTTCGCCTCGAACGAGATGCCCCTCTGGAACCCCGTCAGCGTCAGCGGTTATCACATTCGCGAAGCCGGTGCGACGGCTGCTCAGGAACTCGCGTTCACCCTCGCCGACGGCATCGAGTACGTAAAATGGGCCATCGCCCGCGGGCTCGACATCGATAGCTTCGCCCCACGGATCAGCTTCTTCTTCAACAGCCACAACGACTTCTTCGAAGAAGTGGCCAAGTTCCGCGCCGCCCGCCGTATCTGGGCGCGCCAGATGCGTGAAGTCTATGGCGCTAAAAACCCGCGCTCGTGGCTCATGCGCTTCCATACCCAGACCGCCGGCGTTTCCCTCACCGAACAACAGCCCGAAGTGAACCTCGTGCGCGTGGCCATCCAGGCCCTGGCGGCCGTCATGGGCGGTACCCAGTCGCTCCACACCGACGCCATGGACGAAGCCATCGCCCTGCCCTCCGATAAGGCGGCCCGCCTCGCCGTCCGCACCCAGCAGGTCATCCTCCATGAGAGCGGTGTCATCAACACCATCGACCCCCTCGGCGGCAGCTACTTCGTCGAAAAACTGACGACGGACATGGAGAACGAAGTCCTGAAATACTTCTCACAAATCGAGGCGATCGGCGGTGTGATCCCCGCAATCGAGACCGGCTTCTTCCAGAAAGAGATCGCCGATGCCTCGGCGCGTTACCAGTTCGAAGTCGATACGCGCGACCGCATCGTCGTGGGCGTGAACGAATACCTCTCCAAAGAAAAACCAGATATCCCGATCCTCAAGTTCGACCCCGAAGGCGAACAGCGCCACCTCGCCCGCCTGAAGAAACACAAAGCCGAACGCGACCAGTCGGCCCACGCGGCCGCCCTCTCCGCGCTTGAGCAGGCCAGCCGCGAAGCCAGCACGAACACGATGCCCTTCATCCTCGCGGCCGTGAACGCCGGCGCCACCGTCGGCGAAGTCTGCAACATGTGGCGCAGGGTCTATGGCGAATACAAGGAACAGGTCGTCGTTTAGTCGCCTTACCGGTCGTTCAAGATACAACAGCGGCCACGTTCGCTAGACTGCATCGGCTAACTACGCAGAGGTGTGACCATGGCAATCGATTTCGAAATCCCGGCCGAGGCAAAGGCCATCCGTGAACGCGTCCGGCAATGGGTCCACGACGAGTGCATCCCGGCCGAAAGCCAACTTGAATCCCGGCCCTTCAAGGAAGTCCTGACCGAGCTTCGCGGCAAGGCCCGTGCCCAGGGCCTCTGGTGCCCATTCATCCCGCTCGAATACGGTGGCATGGGCCTCGGCCCACTCGCCAACGCTCTCGTCCAGATGGAACTCGGGGAGAGCTATCTTGGCGCGCTCTCGATGAACTCCCAGGGCCCCGATGATGCCACGATGCTCACGTTGCTCACCCACGGAACCGACTTTCAGAAGGAAAAGTTCCTCAAGCCCCTCCTGAACGGCGACAAGCGCGTCTGCTACTCGATGACCGAAAAAGCCGCCGGAGCCGACGCCACCGGCATGCGCACCAAGGCTGTCCGCGATGGCGACAACTGGGTGCTCAACGGAGAAAAGTGGTTCAGCAGCGCCGCAAGCGCCGCGGATATCGCCGTCGTCATGGCTCGCACCGATGAGGACGCCCCGCGCCATCAGCAGTTCACCACCTTCATCGTCGAACTGCCCAACCCCGGCTACCAGATCGTGCGCGACATCAAGACAATGGCGATCGAAGGCCCCCTGAGCCACGTCATGGGCGGCGGCCACTCAGAGATCAAGATCGATAACCTCATCGTGCCC
>JANPDX010000306.1:0-2257 GCA_031431695.1 Dehalococcoidia bacterium | reverse complement strand
CCTCGACGGTATCGTCGCTGTTGCTCGCGAACAGGCCGCCGAGGGTGCGCACGTACTCGACGTGAGCGTCGACTATGTCGGCCGCGACGGCACCGTGGACATGGAGCAGGTCGCAACGGCGCTGCGCACGCAATCAACGCTTCCGCTGGTATTCGACAGCACAGAGGTCGCGGTCGTGGAGACGGCGCTGAAGCTGTACGGCGGCAAGGCGATCATCAACTCAATCAACCTCGAGGACGGCGAACGCAAGATTCGGAAGCTGTTGCCGCTGGTCAAACGTCATGGCGCGGCGGCGATCGCGTTGACCATCGACGAAACGGGCCAGGCGCGAACTACGGAGTGGAAACTCCGTGTCGCGCGGCGCATCCATGACCTCGCGGTTGGCGAATACGGCATGGAGCCGGGCGACCTGCTGTTCGATTTCCTGACGTTCACGCTTTCGGGTGGGCAGGAAGATCTGCGCAAAGATGGGATGGAGACGCTGAACGCCATCAAGGCGGTCAAAGCGGAGCTGCCGGGAGTCCATACAACGCTTGGCGTCTCAAACGTCTCGTTCGGTCTCAAACCTGCCGCGCGGCGCGTCCTCAACTCCGTGTTCCTCGCCGAGGCGATAGAGCACGGCCTCGATTCCGCGATCGTCAATGCGAAGCAGATTGTGCCACTCAACCGCATCCCGGAAGAACAGCTCAATACCGCCCTGGACCTGATTTACGACCGACGCCGAGAGGGCTATGACCCGCTGCACCACTTCCTCGGGCTCTTCGAAAATATTGAACTGGCGAAGGAAAGCAAACCCGACCGCTCAAAGCTGCCGGTGGAGCAGCGCCTCCAGCAGCGCATCATCGATGGCGACCGCAAAGGCCTTGAGGATGACCTGGACGAAGCCCTCGGGCGATTCGACGCCCTAACCATCGTCAATGAGCACTTGCTCGACGGCATGCGCGTCGTCGGCGAGTTGTTCGGTGCCGGCAAGATGCAGCTACCTTTCGTCCTGCAGTCCGCGGAGACGATGAAGCAGTCGGTCGCCTACCTCGAGCCGCACATGGACAAGGTTGCCGGTTCGACCAAGGGGAAGATCGTACTCGCCACTGTCCGGGGCGACGTCCACGACATTGGCAAGAACCTGGTCGATATCATCCTGAGCAACAACGGCTATACGACCTATAACCTCGGGATCAAGCAGCCGATCCAGAACATCATCGAGAAGGCGCGGGAAGTCGAAGCGGACGCGATCGGGCTTTCAGGATTGCTCGTGAAAAGCACCGTCGTCATGCGCGAGGACCTGGAAGAGCTGAACAACCGGGAGCTGTTCCACTACCCCGTAATCCTTGGCGGCGCCGCACTGACCCGAAAGTACGTTGAGGACGACCTTCGGCGGATTTACAAGGGCACGGTGTACTACGCACAGGATGCGTTCGAAGGGCTGGCGACGCTGGACAAGGTTGTGCCCGCGGCTCGTGCCGGCCAGCCCCTACCCTTGCTGACGCGTGGCGGCGCCGAGATAGCGCGGACCGAAGACGATGTTTACGACGAAGTCCGCGTGAGTGTCCCCGGCAGCGTGAGGAGTGCGGATGGGCCAAGCCTCGATGACTACGCAGCCTCCGAGATTGCACGGGGAGCGGATATTCCGACGCCGCCGTTCTGGGGGAGCCGCATCGTCCGGGGAGTCCCCTTGCGGGACATTTTCCCGTGGATCAACGAAATCCAGCTCTTCCGGGGCCAGTGGCAGTACCAGCGCGGGGATCGACCGGAAGCCGAGTACGACGCGTTCGTCGACGAAGAAGTGCGGCCGGTATTCCGGCTCTGGGCGGAACGGGCGATTTCGGAGCAACTACTCACGCCCCAGGTGGTGTATGGCTACTTCCCCTGTCTTGCCGACAAGAACGAACTGATCTGCTGGCCCGATTTGCAGGACGGGAAGCCGGCCGGGGAACCAGTTCGCCTTACGTTCCCGCGCCAGACCAGTGGCGGACGCAAGTGCATTGCCGACTTCTTCCGCTCGGTGGAGGAGGCGGCCGCCGGCGGCCCGCAATACGACGTTGTGGGCATGTCCCTCGTGACGATGGGCAACCGCCCGAGCGAGTTCGCGAAGGAACTCTTCGATGCGAACGCCTACCGCGACTACCTGCACTGGCACGGCTTTTCGGTGGAATCGGCGGAGGGGCTCGCGGAGATGTGGCATAAACGCATGCGCGAGGAGCTCGGTATCGCGGGGAACGACGGGCCGACGCACAAGGCGCTGTTCCAGGCCCACTAC
>JANPDX010000305.1:0-2256 GCA_031431695.1 Dehalococcoidia bacterium | reverse complement strand
CCGGCTCCCGGAGCGCGACGTAGAGGGCATCGGCCTGTACGCGGTGCCCGGCGACGCTCTTGTGGAGCGCATCGCTGAGGAACATGACGTCGGGGTCGGGCACCTTGAGAAACCCGTCGCGGCAGTCCGCTATCAAGAAGTGATGGTGGCGCGCAATTGCGTGGATCAACTCCCGATCCCTATCCAGAATCTCGTTTGCGTCCGGGCTGTGGCGCGAGGCTCCCCGAGTCACATACGGTTCGCAGTAGACGACGACGGTCGTGTGTTCGAGCCGCGAGAGTCCTTGGAGGATCTCGGATTGGATTCCCGTGACCTCTTCGAACGACGCCATGGGCGCGACACCGATCGTGTGACGGCCTATCCAGCGTATCCAGCGTATCCACCCGTTCACCTTTCGCGGTTTGGAAGCGGTGCTCCCCAGCGCCCCATCAAACTTCGTCTCGCCACGCCTGAACCAATCGTATGCGCGTCTGCCGAAGCGTTGCCTGATACGCTCCGAGACCGTGGCAACGGCGCATGGGTAGGCGCCGAACGAAAACACCACGAGGTCGGGTTGGAACGTCTCCACGGAGTCCAGCGCCATTGGCACAGCGCGTGGACCCGTCGGGAATACGCGGACATGTTGCAGTTCGACCGAATCGCCGAGCATCGTCGGTAATTCCGCGGCGGCGAGCCATGGCCACGCCCTGGAGGTGTCGGCCAGACCCATTCCAGATGAACTACTGGTTCCAAGGACTAGTAGCCGCAATCTGCCTGCTCCCCGTGCCGAATCGTGGCATACGAATCGGACAGGAGAAAACGACGCACGCAGACGCTAATGATTCGCCCTTGGGCCCGCGGTAGGTTCCCGTGCTCCGGGCGCGATAGGGTTTTCGCCAATGTCGACAACCGTACCTCGGGCCGACTCTCAGATATCCGCCTTAGGGGTTCGCCGTGCTTTCGTCTACCAGGTTCTCATTCCGCCGCGCCTTCCTTACCATGACCACACTGATCGGGGTGGTTCTCATTGGGGCGGCAGGCTCGAACTCTCTATCCCATCCCTTTGGAAGAGGGGTAGTGAGCGCTCTGACGATCACGGTTGACGGCAGTGGAGGCGACTGGACAAGCGCCGCGGCCTCGTTCGTCGATCCCGCTGACGATGCCGGCGGCGGTTCGGGCGACCTCACGAAGTTCTGGGTCACCGCCGATGGCACCTCTATCTACGTACGCTGGGACGAGTACTTGACCGACAACAAGTCCAAAGTTGCGAGTGATGGCTTTTCCATCTCCATTGACACGAACGGAGGGTCGACCACCAATGCCCGGCTCTGGGTGACCTTCGATGCGCAGGGAGACGCCACACCGCAGCTTGAAAAACCTATTGGGACATTTGCCGCCATCGGCGCGGCGCAGCAGAACTGCAACGTGGTCGCTTGCGCCAACGGAGCTTTCGCCTATGTCGAAGCCTCCATGACGCTCGCGGCCCTAGGCGTCGCCTCTGGCACCGTCATCGGCATCAAGGCCGAGACCCGCGCCAGCCAATCAACGAGTTCGAACGTGAAGGACTGCGTTCCCGGACTCGCGGCTTGCAGCGGGACAATCTTGCTCAATACCGGGACCGGCCTCGTCGTGGTTACCGGTGGGCACTCCACCACCACGACCGTGGTCTGCAGCCCCTCATCGGTCCAGGTGGACACCAACACAACCTGCACCGCCACGGTAACCGACACCAGCGGATCGTCGCCCAGCAGCCCGACTGGAGGTGTAACCTTCTCCGCAGCTACAGGCTCGTTCAGCGGTAATCCATGCACGTTGGCCGCGGTGCCCTCCAGCTCACCCCCGAGGAGTACCTGTTCGGTCACATACACGGGCACACCGGCCGGAACAGTGTCGGTGAACGCGAATTACGCCGGAGATAGTTCTCCCACGCAATTCGCGGGCAGCACCGGCAGCGTCTCAGTCACGGTGACCCCCGAGCCTACGGCGCCTGAGGCGACGACCAACGCGGCCATCAATGTCAACAGTGCCTCTGCAACGTTGAAAGGAACGGTCAATCCGAACGGCGCATCCACGACGGTGAGTTTTCTCTGGGGAACTGAGGCCACCCTTTCCGGCGGAGATACGGCCACCGTCACCGCCGTCGGGAGCCCTGCAACCGGCGCCAGCGGCGTTTCCGTCAGCTACGGAGTCACAGGTCTATCCCTCGGCACCACGTACTACTTCCGAGTCAGCGCGACGAACTCTGTCGGAACCACCACCGGCTCAATCCTCAGTTTC
>JANPDX010000304.1:0-4702 GCA_031431695.1 Dehalococcoidia bacterium | reverse complement strand
AGCCGGCGGAAACCGGCGCGTCCGTTTCTGCCGTTTACTTCCCGGCATTGCATCTTGATTCCTTTCCAATCTCATTGCCAACCTCCTTATGGGATGAACGAACCGCCCGGGTGACGACCTGGCGGCGGATCGTCCGTTACCTCGAACGAGACCCCGAGATGTTCACGACCGTGCTCACCATGGCCGAACTCGCCCGAGCCACCGGGCGCGTACGACTTTGCCGCTGACAACGCGGCCTATGTCGCGAAGGCCGCGACTTTCAATGACTACATCCAGCTGGGGCGCTATGGCGCGTGCGGCGGCTGCCATATGCCGGTCCTCGTGCTCCCAGACCGGATGATGGACTGGTTAGCAGCGCATGAATGCAGCACCGGCGGACTCGGTGCGTTTCAAGCATGGGATCGGCAAAACGCCCGCGACCATACTGCCGGCCGCGTCGAGCCGTTGCGACCTGAACGGCGCCGAAGGATTCCAGCGTGACGCATCCACTCGACGACGTGGCCGCGTTCCTGGCGAAGTTCGTCGCTTACCCGGGTCCGCACGAGCACACGGCTCACGTTCTCTGGATCGGCCATGCGCACCTGATGGGCGCGTGGGAATCGACGCCCAGGTTGGCCGCCCTTTCGCCGGAACCCGCATCGGGCAAGACGCGCTTGTTGGAGATCACCGAGCTATTGGTACCGAACCCCGTGGAAGCGGTGAACGTGACCCCCGCCTACCTGTTCCGGAAGGTTGGGTACTCTGAGGTGCTGCCAACCATCTTGTTCGACGAAATCGATACCGTGTTCGGCCCCAAGGCTAAGGACAACGAAGAGATCCGCGGCCTGCTGAATGCCGGCCACCGTCGCGGCGCCGTAGCTGGCCGTTGCGTCGTTCGCGGGAAGATCGTCGAAACCGAAGAGATCCCCGCGTATTGCGCCGTCGCCATGGCGGGACTCGGCGGACTGCCCGACACCATCCTTAGCCGAGCCGTCGTCATCCGCATGAAGCGGCGGGCCCCGAACGAACGCGTCGAGCCTTTCCGGCGACGTGTGGACCAGGCCGAAGGGAACAGTATTCGCGACGCATTGGCTCATTGGGCCGCGCAAGTTCTCCCGGCCGTACGCGATGCCTGGCCCGAGATCCCGGAGGGTATCGACGACCGCGACGCCGATGTTTGGGAACCACTTTTGGCGGTTGCTGACGCCGCTGGTGGAGAGTGGCCGGCCCGCGCCCGTGTTTCGGCTGTTTCCCTTGTTTCCCTTTCTAAGCGGGAGACTCCCAGCCTCGGCATCCGCCTGCTATCCGATGTTCGCGCCATCTTCGGCGCCGAGACAGAAACCCTATCGACCTCCCAACTCCTCGAGGCCCTTCACGCGATCGAGGATGCGCCATGGGGTGACCTTCGCGGCAAGCCACTCGACTCACGGGGACTTAGCCGTCGCCTCAGTGAGTACCAGGTCGCGCCCGCTCAGGTCCGTATCGGTGACCGGACCATGAAGGGTTACCGGCGCGACACCTTCTATGACGCATGGGCCCGGTACCTCCCCGAATTGTTTCGGGAAGAACGTCTAACTCACTACGTAGTTCAAGGGGATCTTGACAATAACAACGAACCGCGCGACCTCTTCTCTCTGTCACAACGAGAATCCGAAACAAGGGAAACATCTGCGCCGTGTTCGGGCGGTTGCGGCGCGTTCCTATTCCCCGGTGAAGAGTGTCCCGAATGCGTGGCGGTGACCTCGTGACCTGGCCCTTCGATGACCTCAGCCACGTTTGCCCGCGGTGCCATCGCCCGGGCGCACTCCGCGACCGCCAGGGTGACCTCTGGTGCTGCGGGTGTGGCGAAGTTAATCCACCGATGGCGCCGGAACGCGAAGCGGCACTTCGCGAAGAGATTGAGCCGACGCGACGCCGCGGGTTCAGGAGGAGTAATCCGAGATGACTGATCAGAATTGGCTTGAGTCGTTCATGCCGGCGCACGCGGAACACGTCGCCGCGATCGTGAACCGAGCGGTCAACGAGCTGACGCCGGAGCGCCAGGAACAGCTGTACGCCGGCCTCAAGCTCGGGACGCATGCGATCAACGTTTTGACGACGATGGAACCGCTCAGCGTCCGGGTGATGGTTCGCCCGAAAGAAGGCGACGGCACGCAGTACACGATCTGGCTGTGGGAACCGTGATTGATCCTGCCATCGAGGCGGAATTGGAAGAATTCGAAGCCGCTCTCGTGGAGCGCTTCACCGATTGGCGCACGCGCGGTCTACCCTGGCGGCCGCTCAAGGTAGCGTGGATGCGGGCCGAGTCTCGGACCCGCGACGCGCTCGCAAAGTTCCCCTCGGAGTTGCCCTACCAGAGCGCCATGTCAGCCGAGGCGATGCCCGTGGAGATGTGGGCCGCATTCTGGGCTCAGGATCTCGACATCGACCGACCGGCCGATCTCAAACGTGCTCGCGAACGTCATCGCTGGCGCCGGCGAATGGCAGAGAATGTGCCACCTTCTCTGCCGTCGGAACCGGGTTCACATTCGAGTACATGAACAAGACCGACCGCCGAACCCTTAACGCCGAACTCGTGACCAACGCCGAGCGAGCGGACACCATTTTCGCCCTGGCCCGTGAAGACGGGAACCGGGAACTGAACGCGAAGGAACTTTCCAGCCTGGACGGGCTGACGATGCGGAACAGAGTCATTGAAACTCGCCTGAATCAACTCAACGAGGAGCGCGACCGCGCCGGCGCCGCACACTCGGGAACGGAAGAAAGGCTCGTGTCCGGCGTATTCACCGGCCCTCGTTTCCATCAGATGTTCCCGTCGGCCTCGACCGATTCGCGCGGGTGGGAAAGCCTCGGAGCGTTCGTGAACGCAGCGGCGAACCGCCTGGCTGACCCAAGGCTTCAGGCATCGTCCGACGGCGCCAACTCCGTGGCCGCGTCTGACGGCGGTTTCCTGATCCCGACGCAGTTTTACGCGGGCTTGCTCGACGCCTCGCTTGAGGACGAAATCTGCCGGCCGCGCGCCCGCGTAATCCCGATGACAAGCGACATCGTTGAGGCTCCAATCTGGGACAAGTAGAACCGCTCGGGCGGCGCACCGTTCGGCTTCTCAATCCGGTGGATGGCCCAAACTGAGGCCGGCGCCGTCCAGAAGCCCGTCCTGGCCCGAATTGCGATGCACGCTCAGAAGGTCGCCATATTCTGTCCGAGTTCGAACGAACTGCTGTCCGATGGCCTCGGCTGGGAACAACAGCTCACAGCGGCGATGCGCGTGGCGCTGAGCTGGGGCCTCGACAACGCCTTTTTCAATGGGACCGGCGTCGGGCAACCCCTCGGCATCTTTGCATCGCCAAACCTGATAACAGTCGCCAAGGAGATCGGACAGGGCGCCGACACCGTCATCTACGAGAACCTGATGAACATGGCTGCCCGCCACAAGAACTACGCGAACGCAACATGGGTAGCCTCGCAGACGGCAATGCCGCAATTGCTGACGCTCTCGGTTCCCATCGGAACCGCCGGAAGCCATATCCCCGTGTTGACGAAGACGGCCGGCCAATTCGAGATCCTGCAGCGGCCCGTTGTGTTCACGGAGAAGCTCGCACCAGTCGGCGACCTGGGGGACATCCTGCTGGCGGACTTCGATCAGTACGCGATCGGCATGCGCCAGGAAGCAGACCTCGCCCGTAGCGAACACGCGTTGTTCGACGAGGACCAGACGTACTTCCGCATCATCTCGCGTCTGGATGGGCGACCAATCGACCCGGCCGCTGAGACGCCGAAGAATGGCTCCACCCTCAGCCCATTCGTCACCCTGGCTGCGAGGGCTTAATGGACTCGTATGCCGTGCGGTACCTCCTGCGACGGCACCGAGTGACCGGCGCGCTTGTTCGGGTCCGTATGGTTCACGGCCGCTCGACAGGCGCGGTGCCGGTTCTCGTTGGCATGCCGCCCGAACTCTTCGAAATCCCGCCCAACACTACGGAACTCGGGGAGGAGGCCATGGGCCTGGAGTACGAGGCTGCACCGGACGATGATGACAGTCCCTGACCCCTTCCTATGCAACACGCGCAGGCAGGCCCGTGGCCCTGCTCAGCTGAGGTTGGCGTTGATGACCAACCCCACCCCGGGCTTCATTTTCTCTGGGATCGACGGTACGGCAGGCAGAGAGCGCCGCTTTCTCGCGGTGCGTGACGCCTAAAACGAACGGACACTCGAAATGACTGAGAAAATCCCCCCGGCGCCCTCTGGATTGAAGCGAAACGGCCGCGGGCGTGCACTCTGGAGAAGCGTGGTAGAACGGCTCGAACTCGACCCGCATGAGTTGTTTGCATTGCACGAAGCCGCCCGAACTGCCGACTTGCTTGACGACCTGGCGCGCGAACTGACGACACACGGGGCGGTTTCGAAGGATGGCCGGCCTTCGCCCTTGCTGGTGGAATTGAGGCAACAGCGTGTCGCGTTCTCGCGGTTGATCGCGTCTCTGAGATTGCCGGAGGACCTGGCCGAACCGAGCCAGCGGCCGCAGCGGCGGGGTGCCTCGCGAGGGGTGTATTCGATCGCTGGAGGGAAAACGGCTTGAGAGTCCGACAGGCGGCGCTATCGAAGTCTGAGAACATCGAGGCCATCGCCCGCGAAGCCCTGATGGCACGCTGGGACGCGGGGCGCGCTTTTCGGCTGGACGTTCCGGATCGGGCCCGTGCCAGCGCCGAACGCGCCCGCACCC
>JANPDX010000303.1:0-1513 GCA_031431695.1 Dehalococcoidia bacterium | reverse complement strand
GTTAGACAATGACCCCACGACCTGGTCATCCGCCGCGACCACCCCCGACGGCAAGTACGACATTCTTTCGACCGTGTTGCATGAACTCGGGCATGCTGCTGGCCTCGGACACTCGACCCAGAGCATCGCGGTAATGTTCGGAACCATCGGTGGCGGCGTGCAACGGCGCACGCTAACCGCCGATGATATCGCCGGACTGCAGGCCGCGTATCCGGGGGGCGGGCCGGCAACCCCATCATCGACCCCGACTTCTACCCCCTCGTCGACGCCGTCATCGACACCGGTTCCCACCCCGATCCCAACGTCCGCCCCATCGCTGACAAACCAGGCCCGGGCGCCGCTGCTCGCCCGCGACTAACCGCTCGCCGATCAAGCAGCGGATGTTCGTCGCACTCGCACTGTTACCGAACGCGACAGTCCAATTCATCCACAGCCACACACGATCCGCGAGTCGGCGCGCGATGTGACACGCTCGTCGCGAGACATTTCCGATAGCCCGGCGCGCAGGGCATACTTCGCTGGCAATGGCTTCGCTTACCGCGGACGACGTCCGCCAGATTCGTCATCTCACAACCCTGGATGCGGCCGAGGCCGGGCGGGTCGCGGGCGAGGTGATGGTTCGCACCTACGAACCACGCGAGTTCGTGATGGCTGAGGGCGAGCCCTGCCGCGGCTTCTACCAGGTGGTTTCCGGACGGGCGAGGCTCTTCCGCACGGGACCCGAGGGCCGCGAACAAATCATGAGGCTCCTTCAGCCAGGCGATACTTTCGGAGAAGTGGCGGTCTTCGATAGCGGACCAAACCCCGCCACGGTCCAGACGCTTGAGGACTCCACTATTCTCCTCGTCCCCTCGGCCACGTTTCGACGGCTTGTTCACTCGCATCCAGCGGTCGCCATGGACCTCCTGACCCACTTCTCCCGGCGTCTACGTTCGTTCACCGAGCTGGTCGAACAGATCAGCATGCAGACCGTCCAGCAGCGCGTCGCGCGGTACGTTTACATGGCTGCCCGCGAAGAGGGCCGCCAGACACCCGAAGGCCTCGTAATCAGCCGCACCATCACATTGCAGGACCTGGCTTCGTTGGTCGGAAGCGTTCGCGAAGTCGTCAGTCGAACGCTGCATGTACTGGAAACAGACGGAATCGTTGAGGTCCGCCGTAAGGAAATTGTGATACTGGACCTACCAAGGCTCCGCCGCCAGCTTTAGTTGGGCAGCAATCCAAGCCGCCGCAACGCGGCCTCGTCCGCCATTCGGACGTTCCACTCTGGTTCAGTCACGATTTCGAGCGACAGTAACCGGTCTCCGATCGCCGGGTTCAGTCTTCCGGCCGCCATACTGGCAATCGCGTCACCCATTGGACAGTTGGGCGAGGTCATCGTCATCTCCACGCGGACTGAGCCATCATCCACCCGGATCCCGTAGACGAGGCCCAGCGAGACGATGTCAATCCCCAGCTCCGGGTCGATGACTCCGGCGAGGATTGCCGCTATCTCCGACGTGTTCATGATCTC
>JANPDX010000302.1:0-2572 GCA_031431695.1 Dehalococcoidia bacterium | reverse complement strand
CTCTACCTGTCGGTCGCCGCCTTCGTGCATTGCCATTGGTTTTGGAGCAATCAAGAAGGCTTCGTGGGCTACGCCCAAATCGGCAAGATCATTTCGCTACTGGGGATCATTGGATCAATGATTTTCTTGTTCCTGCACATCATCGTGTGGCACTGAAGACGGGCGAGGGTGAGGTCACGGATGTCGAGATACACTAGCTCCTTTGCATTCAATTCGTGTGATTCGGTGCGTCAGTGAGGCTTGATTGTTCTTGTCAGTTGAAAGGTACTGACCATGGTAAGTGTTCGTTCGCCATGTAGCTGGCCGAGCATACGTGGGGAGCAATCCCGCGTGTGAAGCCTTGGTAAAGCGAAGGCATCAGCCGTAATGTTTCAAGTGAACCCATTTCGGCCTCGTGAAACCGATGAGAGTGGCCAACCTTCCGAATCTGGCGAAGCCTGCCACCGGCCGCGAAGCAACGAACATGTGCAGCGGTCGGGCTCTCCGGGGTGATAGGGGACAGCGGATGCCGACAGAGCAATCAGGAAGCTGAGAGACCCGACTGGGCGACTCACGGCGCGTAGGCCGTGGGTCAACGAAACGCGGGAAACCATAACCGCGTGGCGGCTCGGTCGGGAGTCGGAGGGGCTCGTAGTAGCGCTGAAGCCGGGTAATTCTGGTGGAGCCAAGGAGCCCTACTGAAAGTGTGTTTCCACAAGACGAGGAGGACCGCCGCTTGGATGAATACCATCCCACTACGGATCAGGCGAGCATCTACGACCGAACCGAACTGCCGGACCAACCGGAAGTACGGCACGGCGTGAAGTTCGACCTACACGTTTCTCAACTGAGGTGGAAGCTGTGGCAAAAGGCCAAGCAAGAACCCAAGTTCCGGTTTTACGCCTTGTACGACCGGATCTATCGGTTCGACGTGCTGACGGTGGCCTGGTGGTTGGTGTGGCACAACAACGGCGCTCCGGGCATCGACGGGATGTCGTGTACCGACATCATCGAAGGCCCCGGAGCGGTGAAATTCCTGCGTGAGTTGCAGGAAGAGTTGCGCAGCAAACGCTACCGGCCTCAACCCGTCAAGCGGGTGTACGTTCCCAAGGCCAACGGCGGGCAACGACCGCTGGGCATACCGATCATCAAAGATCGGATCGTCCAGATGGCAACGGTGCTCGTCCTGGAGCCGATCTTCGAAGCGGACTTCCATGACTGTTCGTATGGATTCCGTCCGGGAAAATCGGCACACCAGGCGGTGACCGCGCTGTGCGAGCACCTCGACAGCGGCCAGCGGGAGGTGTACGACGCCGATTTGAAGAGCTACTTCGACACGATCCCGCACGACCAGTTGCTCAAAGCGCTCCAGATGCGAGTTTCCGACCGTTCGGTACTCGGCCTGATCCGCTCGTGGCTGGAAGCGCCGATCGTGGAACCAGACGATCAGGGCCGTCCCACGGCTCACCGATCGAAGCTGGGCACGCCCCAGGGCGGAGTGATCTCACCCCTCCTGGCCAACGTGTACCTGCACTGGTTCGAACACCTGTTCTACCGACCCGATGGACCCGGCACGTGGGCCAAAGCCCATTTGGTGCGGTACGCGGATGACTTCGTCATCCTGGCCCGCTACCAGAGCCGTCGCCTGGTGGAGTGGGTAGAGCAGACGCTCGAAGGGCGTTTCCGGTTGACCGTCAACCGCGAGAAGACCCGCGTGGTGAAACTCTCGGAGCGGGCGGCGAGCTTTTCGTTTCTGAGTTACACGTTCCGGTACGACAGTGACCGATATGGTCGCAATGGCCGTTATCTAAACGTGTTTCCAGCGAAGCAGGCTCTCGCTCGCTTGCGAGATAAACTGCGGACGTTGCTGGCCAAGAACCCGGTGACACCCATTCAGACCTTGATTGGGTGGATCAACCGGCTGCTGCGCGGCTGGCGACGATACTTCTCGGTAGGTTACCCACGGATGGCGTACCGGGCAGTCAACCACTACGTGGTGGGCAAACTGACACGCCATCTAAAACGTCGGAGTCAACGACCCTACCGGCCTCCGGCCGGTGTCTCGTTCTACGCCCAGTTGCAACGCCTCGGCCTGCAACTGTTATGACGATACCTTGGACTCCTTGTACATGCCCATGTCGAAAACTTTCAGGGAAGCCGGATGCGGGAAATCCGCCCGTCCGGTTTGACGAGGGGAGAGGCGGCGGTGAACCCGCCCCTCTCCTACTCCACTATTCTCGAGCCCAAGCCCGTGTCGCTTGCCACGCCGCTGGCAACCATTCCGGTCACGCCAGCGGCGCGATCTTTCGCAACGACGACGCCATGGGCGCCGAAGCTGTGGGCCGAGCGGATGATTGCTCCGAGGTTGTGGGGATCCTGGATGCCATCGAGGACGACAATCAACGCCGGGCGACCAGACTCTTCGGCGAGGTCGAGCAGGTCTTCGAGTTCTTTGTACTGGTACTCGCGAACCTCGGCGACGACACCCTGATGAACGCCACCACCGATCATCGACGTGAGGCGATCGCGCTCGAGGTTGTCTACCTTCAGGTTCGCATCGCGCGAGCGCGACAGGATTTCGGCGGCTGCCGAT
>JANPDX010000301.1:0-3881 GCA_031431695.1 Dehalococcoidia bacterium | reverse complement strand
TCGACGATGAGGGAGATGTAGCGTTCGCGTCCCATTGCGATGAGTTCGGCACGCGCTTCTTCGCTTGAGGCGAGCAATGGAGCGAATGGCCCGGCGCCGTTGTTGGCCATGAAAAGCGGGTTCTCCTGGGCAGAACGCGCGACGGCTTCGAGGCCGTCAGCGCGAGCGATGCGCATGGTCTCGTGGAACATGCGGTAAGCGACTTCGATGCTCTCCGGCTTTTCGAGGCCGACCGGGTCCTGCGTGACGGCGGCGGTGATGCGTTCGGGCGCATTGCTAAGGAGCCGCCAGGCGTGCGCGCATCCGATGCAGCCGCCCATGACGTGGGCACGCTGGATGCCGAGTTCGTCGAGGACCGCAAGCTGGTCGACGTTGCAGATGTCGTAGGAGAACGGGCGCATCGGGGCCAGGCTCCGGCCGGCATGGCGCTGGTCCATCGCGATGACCTGGAAGTCGTTCGCGAAGCGTTCAATCGGGTTGATAGCGCTCCGCAGCCAGAACTCGATCTGGCTGCTAACACCGCCGGGAGCGATGAGCAAAAGCGGGTAGCCGCTTCCGAAAACTTCGTAGTGGATGGTTGCGCCATCGGGGCGGTTGATTTCGGGCATTGCGTGGCCTCGTTCGCGAAGTTGACGGCGATGCTAACGTACCCGCGACAGACCTGCCGACCTCGCCTTGGAGGATTTCCAATGACCACCGCACCTGCCCTCGAACGCGATAGCCTCACACTCCACAACCTGGATATCACCGATACCGACCTCTACGTGGAACGTGGGTACCCGTGGAAGGAGTGGGACCTCCTGCGTCGCGAAGCGCCGGTGTTCTGGTACGAACGACCGGGTTTTGAACCGTTCTGGGCGATCACGAAGTACGCCGACATCGCCTGGATCTCGAAGAACCCGGAAATTTTTTCGAACCGGCAGCGTTTGCGGCTCGCCCATCCCATGCCTGGCGATTGGGAGAACTGGAAGAAGGTCGAAACAGAAAGCCGCTATCGGCCGGCCCCGGATGAAGCGCCGGACCTCGTGTTCATGGACCCGCCGGAGCATCGGCGCTACCGGTCGATTGTCAGTAGCAGGTTCACGCCGCGCGCGATGACCATGCTCGAAAGCCACCTGGATGACATGACCCGGGCCTACGTCGGAGACTTCGCCGAACTGCTGGTCGCGAAAGTCGCGTCGGGCGAGGAGTGCGACTTCGTCCACGATTGCGCGGCGAAGCTACCGGTGGCGGCGATCTGCGAGATGGCCGACGTGCCGCGCGAAGATTGGGACAAGGTCTTCCACTGGACGGAAGTACTGGTCGGGTCGCAGGACCCTGAGTATCGGCTTCCGGGCGAGGACGCGCGGACGGCATCCCGGCGGAACATCAATGAGTGGTTCGACTACATGGAACGCCTCATCGAGAAGCGCCACGAGAGCGGGTTGCAGGGCAAGGACCTGCTTTCGATGCTCCTGCGGGCGGAGATCGACGGCGAGAAGCTGACACCGCGAGAGGTGATGTCGTACATCATCCTCCTGCTCGCGGCCGGAAACGAAACGACGCGCAACTCGACGACCGGCGGCGTACACGCGCTCCTCGAACACCCGGATCAGCTGGCGAAGCTGGTCGCTAACCCGGGCCTCGTTGATTCTGCGGTCGAGGAGATCCTGCGCTGGACCTCGGTGGTCATTCAGTTCACGCGGACGGCGACACAGGACACCGAGATTCGGGGGCAGAAGATTCGCGCGGGCCAGACGGTGGGCATGTGGTATCCATCGGCCAACCGCGATGAAGACGTCTTCGAGGACGCCTACACGTTCGACATCGAACGCGACCCGAACGACCACTTCGCCTTTGGCGGGTACGGCGAGCACTTCTGCCTTGGCGCGAACCTCGCGCGCTGGGAGATGCGGTCGCTCTTGAGGGCGCTCGTCCCGGTGCTTTCGCGGATGGAGATCGCGGCCGAGCCCGAGCGGCTGGCCGGGCAACTGCATTTGGGTGGCATCAAGCGGCTGATGGTGCGGGCGCGGGCGTAAGCGGCCGGAGCGATCACTCCCGCATCAGGTCGGCGATTTTTTCGCCAATCATGATGGCGGTCAGGTTCGTGTTCGCCCTTGGGATGTTCGGCATGATCGCGGCGTCGGCGACGCGAAGCGATTCGAGCCCATGAACGCGCCCCTGTGCATCGACCACCGCCATAGGATCGTTGGCCAGGCCCATTTTGCAGGTGCCCACCGGGTGGACGAGATGCGAGACGCGTTCGTGCAGGAACTGCCGCAGTGCGTCATCGTCGTTCACGATTTCGGCTGTTGGGCTCAGGATTGCCTTCGTCTGTGCCGCGATTGCATCGCTGGTGAGGAGCCGCCAGGCGATGCGGACGCCGTCCATCATGCGGGTGGTGTCGTCTTCTTCGGCGAGCAGGTTGATATCGATTTGAGGCTGCTGGTCTGGATCGGCCGACTTGAGCGTGACTCGTCCGGCTGACCTTGGGCGCTGGAGAGTCACGCAGAGCATGAACGCGTAGTCCACACCGGGAAGCGCCATCCGTAGTTGAGGCGTGAAGTTCACGTCCTGGCTCCACATGTACATCTGCATGTCGTTCTCTTCGGAACTGCCGGCGGCGGTGAAGCGAAGGCCCATCTGCTGGAGCGGCTGGCCCGGGGAGACGACCCCGTCGTTGGGCACGGCCATCAGTACAACCGAAGGATGTTCCTTCAGGTTCTCGCCGACACCCCGCAGGTCGAGGACGACGGGGACGCCGAGTGATTCGAGTTGTTCTCGCGGGCCGACGCCTGAGCGCAGCAGGATGGCCGGGCTGTGCAGCGCACCGGCGGCGAGGATGACTTCGCCCGCGTGGACAGTCTGGACGTTGCCATCGACTTCGACTTCGGCTCCGCCCGCCCGCGTGCCTTCGAACAGGATGCGGCGAACGTGCGCACCGCCGCGGATCGTGAGGTTGAGGCGGTTGCGGGCAGGGGCCAGGTATCCGATCGCCGTGGAGATGCGGAGATTGCCGTTGCGATTCATCGCCCACGCGCCGACGCCGGTCGAGCCGGGGACGTTGTGGTCTTCGGATCGCGGGAAGCCTTCGCCCACGCAGGCATCGAGGAATGTGCGCTGTAGCGGCGCGAGTTCGTCGTCACGCCAGCGGACGATGGGGATCGGACCACCCTTTCCATGGAAGTCGCCGCCGAAATCCTGGTCGTCTTCGAGCCTGCGGAAGTACGGGAGGCAGTCCTTCCAGGCCCATCCTTCGTTGCCGAGGTCGGCCCACTCGTCATAGTCCTCCGGCACGCCCCGGATCGCGACGATGCCGTTCACCGCGGAGGAGCCGCCGGTCACCTTACCGCGTGGATACGTAACCGTTCGACCGGCCACGGCGTCGCCGGTCCAATGCCAGTCGTGGTCATCAAGCGATGCTCGAATCCCGAGCGAAAGATCTGCCGGAAGATGGTTCAGGTTCGGGTAGTCGGGTCCGGCTTCGAGGAGCAAGACCGAGCGTTCCGGGTCTTCCGAGAGCCGAGCGGCAAGCGCGGCTCCAGCAGAGCCCGCGCCGATGATTAGGACATCGTAGGTAGTTGGCACGTGCGGATTCTAACGGGGTTGCAGCACGGAGGCACGGGAGTTTTCACCACGGAGACACAGAGGATACCGAGATTTGTGGCGGTCACGGAGATCCCGGAGGGTGGTGTTCGTAGGGCCGTATTGCAATACGGCCCTACAAAGTGGAACCGAAAATTTGTGGCAGAGCCGGAGGTCTACAGCCGGTGGAAGTCCGCGTTGGGGCCGGGTGCCTTCATGCCGTTCGGGTACTCGTTGCCGTTCCCCGTGAGGAACTTCTGGGCGACCTTCGTGAGCGAGTGCTTGTCGCGGTACATCTCTTCGAACTGGTAGACGGC
>JANPDX010000300.1:0-4533 GCA_031431695.1 Dehalococcoidia bacterium | reverse complement strand
AAGCGCCCCAGTTTCAGCTTGCCGAGTCGCGCCGGGGATTCGCGGCGTCGGCCCGTGGCGTTACTGGTGGGCGATACTGGATTCGAACCAGTGACCTCGTCGATGTCAACGACGCGCTCTAACCAACTGAGCTAACCGCCCCACGCGGAACAACCAGAATACCCCAGCCTTCCCCATGCTGCCAATGCGCCTATGACCCGTGCTACACTCACTCCTACCTCAAGTCCGCCGGGTTACCCCGGAAGACACAGGCTCCGACCGGGCAGAGTAGCCAGCCGCCCACCCAGAGAGACGCGCCACCGGCTGAAAGCGCGCAACCAGGCAGGCGAAAACCACCCGCGAGCCGGCCCCGAAGCGCACCTTCTCTTGAAGGATCGATAAGGAAGCCCGGATGGCCCCGTTACAGGCCAGACCAAGGTCCTTCCCACGGAAGGACAAAGTTGGGTGGAACCACGAGCAGCGTCGCTCGTCCCAACGGCACGACGGACACGCCGCTGGAGACCATTGTGGATTTTAGATTTCAGATTGTGGATTGCCTCCGGTGTTGGGCAGTGCGCGCTCAATCCCCAATCCGAAATCCGCAATCCACAATCAGTTCGACTCCCGCGCGGCTCACGGCCGCCCCTCACTCATCCCTTCCCGTCCCCATCTACAGGAGTTGTCACCATGGCTGACGCCATCGAACCCAAGGAAGATTTCAAGTCCCTGCCGAAGGAAGAGCGCCTCAACCGCATGCGCCATTCGGCCGCCCACGTCCTCGCCGAGGCCATGGTCGAACTGTTCCCCGATGCCGAACTCGGCATTGGGCCGCCCATCGATACAGGCTTCTACTACGACTTCCGCCTGCCGCGTTCGCTCAACGAAGGCGACCTGCAATGGCTCGATGAGCGCATGCGGAAGTCGATGAAGGGCAAGCACCGGTTCGTCATGTCGAGCCTGAGCAAGGCCGAAGCGCAGGAACGCTGGGCGAAGCAGCCGTTCAAACTCGACCTGCTTGCCGACCTCGAAGAAGGCAACGTCACCCAGTGTACCCATGCCGAATTCACGGACCTCTGCCGCGGCGGACACGTCGGCAACACCAGCCAGGTGGGCGCGTTCAAGCTCATGAGCATTGCTGGCGCTTACTGGCGCGGCAGCGAAAAGAACCCCCAGCTCCAGCGCGTTTACGGCGCCCTGTTCGAAACGTCCGAAGAGTTGGCCGAATACGAAAATCAGATCGAGGAAGCTCGCCGCCGCGACCACCGGCGCATCGGCAAGGAACTCAAGATCTTCGACCTGATGGAGGAGATCGGCCCCGGACACGTCATCTGGCTGCCGAACGGGGCCACCATCCGCCGCGAACTCTCCCGCTGGATCGAAGACCTCGAGATCGAAATGGGCTACCAGCACGTCATCACCCCGGTCGTCGCAAAGCGCGAACTCTATGTGCGCTCCGGCCACTGGGATCACTACCAGGACGCGATGTATCCCGTGATGGAGCGCGACGGTGAGGAGTACTGCCTTCGCCCGATGAACTGTCCTCATCACATCATGGTTTTCGAATCAGAACTGCACTCCTACCGCGAACTGCCCATCCGCATCGCCGAGCTCGGCAATATGCACCGCTGGGAAAAGAGCGGCCAGGTATCGGGCATGAGCCGCGTCCGCATCATGACCCTCAACGACGCCCACATCTTCTGCGCCGACCAGGCCATGGTGGAGCGCGAAGTCGAAGGCGTGCTCCGTCTGATGGAGTACGTCTACGGCGTCCTCGGCCTCAAGAACTACACCTACCGGCTCTCCCTCGGCGACCCCGAAAACAAGGAAAAGTACGTCGACAACCCGCCCATGTGGGAAATGGGCGAAGACCTTCTTCGTCGCGTCCTCAAGCGCACTGAATTGGACTTTCACGAAGCCAAAGACGAAGCCGCCTTCTACGGGCCGAAGATCGACGTCCAATTCCAGACCGCCCAGGGCAAGGACGAAACCCTCGTCACCGTCCAGGTCGACTTCCACCTGCCGGAGCAGTTCAAGCTCGAATACATCGGCGAAGATGGCGCCCGCCACCGCCCGATCATCGTCCACCGCGGAGTGATCTCGACGATGGAACGAATGGTCGCACTCCTTATAGAGGAATACGAAGGCAACTTCCCGCTCTGGCTTTCGCCCTTGCAGGCGGTCGTCATCCCCATCGCCGACCGCCACATCGAATACGCGGAGGAAGTGGCCAGGCAACTCAAGGCAGCGAAGATTCGCGTCGAGGTGGACTCACGCGGGGAACGCATGAACGCCAAGATTCGCGATGCCCAGATGAAGAAAGTGCCCTACATGCTCGTCGTCGGCGACCGCGAAGCCGAAGCCCATGCGGCCGCCCTGCGTGTCCGCGGCGGCGGAGACCTCGGCGCCGTCTCCGTCACCGAAATCGTCGCCCGCCTCACCCGCGAACGCGACGAAAAAACGCTCACCGTCGGCACGTAGCATTCAGTCGGTAGCCGCGGCCCACCGGGCCGCTTGCGCCATGCGCCACGGGAATGCCTGCCGCTCAAACCACCCCTCACGTCAGGGGCGCGGGCGGCAGACCGCGCGCCGCCCCATGCACCCACTTCCTCCAACCCGCTAAACTCCCGCCACCACACCACAGGACCCACCCCAAAATGGAAGACCTCGGCCCCTTCACCATCGCCCACACCCGAACCCATCACTTCACCGCCGATTCCAACGGCAAGGACTATCGCGTCTTCGTCTGCATGCCATCGGCCAAACGGCCGGAAACGCCCCTACCAGTCCTCTACGCACTCGATGCCAACGGCGGCTTCGGCACGGTCGTCGAAACCGCCCGCATGATGATGCTCGGTCAGGAGATTGAGCCTCTGATCATCGTCGGCCTTGGATACAACGCCAGCCTGCGCGCGATGATGGCCCTCCGGAACTACGAACTGACGCCGACCCACGATCCGGCCTTCGTCGAACGCGCGGCAACCCAGGGCCAGGTCATCGAAGAGGGCGGTCTCGGCGGCGCGCCCGGCTTCCTACAGTTCATCGGCGAACAACTCGCCCCGTTGGTCGAATCCGAATACGGCGGAAGCGCCACGGACCGCGGCATTTTCGGCTACTCCCTCGGCGGCCTGTTTGCCACCTTCGCCCTGCTCCAGCCGGACCCGGTGTTCCAGCGCTACATCATCGGCAGTCCCTCGCTCTGGTGGCACGACCGCTCGATGTTCCCACTCGAAGAGGAACGCGCGAAGGCGGGCCGCGCCCTCAACGCGACGGTCTTCATGTCGGCGGGCGAACTCGAAGAACTTCCCGGGAACGCCGAGATGGCCCCCTTCCGGATGGTGAGCAACGCTATCGAAATGGCGGGACGCATCGGCGCGCGCGGCTACGCGGGGCTCTCCGTGAAGTCGCACATCTTCCCCGGCGAATCGCATCAGAGCGCAATTGGCCCGACAATCGCGCGCGGCCTGCGCGTCATCTATGGCACTGGCCGCTGATCCAGGCCTTGACAGGCCGGTCGCCTGTGGGAATATCGCCGGAACAGTCTTCCTGGAGGCCCACATGCCCGGCGTGACCCAACTCGGCTACCTTGGAATCTCGGTTAAAGACTTGGATGGCTGGCGTGGTTACGCCACCGGAATGCTCGGGCTCGAAGACGTGGGCACCAACGGCGCGGGCACACTCCTCCTCGGCATGGATAGCCACCACAACCGCTTCCAGCTGACCGAGGACGGCCGCGACGACATCGGCTACATCGGCTGGCAGACAGACTCTCCAGCGGAACTCGCCGCAATCGCCGGACGCCTCGATGGCGCTTCGGTCGCCAGCCGCTCCGGTACCCTCGAAGAATGCGAAAAGCGCCACGTCAGCGAGATGATCGTCTTCGAAGACCCCAACGGCCACCGGAACGAGGTCTTCATCGACCCTGAGACCACGGGTCGAAAGTCCACCCGCTTTCACGCTGAAGAGCAGGGGCTTGGGCACCTGGTGCTCTTTGTCAACAACCTCGATGAAACAATGAACTTCTACACCAGCCTCCTGGGCTTTCGGGTCAGCGATTACGTGGCGGGCCGCACCAAGCTGGGCTTCCTGCACTGCAACCCGCGACACCACAGCATCGCCTTCGGCGAGTTCCCACCGGCGAAGCAGCGTATCCACCACTTCATGTTGCAGACCCAGGAGATCGATCCCGTCGGCCGCGCCTACGACCAGGCGAACGCCGGTGCCGCGCCGCTTGTCACCACCCTTGGCCGCCACAGCAACGACGAAATGGTCTCGTTCTACATGCGCAACCCGTCCGGATTCGCCGTCGAATACGGTTGGGGAGCCCGCGAAATCGACGACTCGTGCTGGCAGGTGATGGAATACAACGACGGCGGCACGCTCTGGGGCCACAAGCCGGTACCGCGAACGCAGATGTGAGCCCCCGCGAGTCATCGCGGGGAGGGTTAGCGAGCGTGTCATGCCGCGCCCTGGCGTCGAGATTTGACCGGGCTGCTCACCCTCCCGGCTATGGCTGGCCGGGCTCCAGGATCTACCGGCGGTGAGGGGCCCACCGCA
>JANPDX010000299.1:0-6444 GCA_031431695.1 Dehalococcoidia bacterium | reverse complement strand
ACAGCGCCGTCCTCCACTTTTCGCCCACCGAACGCACGATGCGGCAGGGGGAAATCGTCCTCATGGATGCCGGCGCTGAATCCGGCGGCTACGCCAGCGACGTGACTCGCACCTTCCCCGCCGGGCCTCGCTTTGAAGGCGTCCAGCGCGACCTGTATCAGCTCGTCCTCGATGTCCAACAGGCGGCCATCGCATCCGCCGGGCCCGGAATCGAGTTCAAGAGCCTGCACCTGGAAGCCTGTGCCCGGATTGCCAGCGGACTCGCGGACCTTGGATTGCTCAAGGGCTCGCCGGAAGAATTGGTCGCCCGCGACGCGCACGCCCTCTTCTTCCCCCACGGCCTTGGCCACATGCTTGGCCTCTCGACGCACGATGCCGGCGGGTGTCTCGCCGGCCGTACCCCGAGCGACCGCTTTGGCCTCAAGTGGCTCCGCGCCGACCTCCCGCTCCAGCCCGGATACGTCGTCACCGTCGAGCCGGGCATCTACTTCATCAGGGCGCTCATCGACGACCGTGGCCGCCGGGAGCGCTTCGCCGATTGTGTCGATTGGGCGAAGGTCGATGCCCTCCGCGATTTCGGCGGCATCCGGATCGAAGACGATGTGCTCATTACCGAGAACGGCCGCGACGTGCTCACGGCGGCCATCCCCACGACCATCCCGGAGATCGAAGCCCTCCGGGCGGAGGCATTCGATTCGTGACCAAACTGTTTGAAACGCTGACCCTCGCCCAGGTCGCCGCCTTTCCGCGCCCCGGCACCGTCGCCCCCGCGAGACTCGGGTTCACCCCGGGTGGCGCGGCGGTGACGTACCTCTTCAGCGAAGAAGGCAGCCTCGTCCGCAGCCTCTGGCGTTTCGACATCGCGACCGGTGAAAAGCGCGTCCTCGCCGGCCCGCCGCCAGCAAGCACCGAGGAATCGAAACTCTCCCGCGAAGAAGAGCTGCGCCGCGAGCGCGCCCGCCTCCGCGAACTCGGCGTGACGGAGTACCAGTTCGCTTCGAAATCCGCGCAGCCGGTGCTGCTCGTGCCCGGTGGCGGCAAACTCTGGGCCAGCGTCGGTGACGCCGAGATGGCCGAACTCCCCGGCTCCGAAGGCGCAATAGACCCGCAACTCAGCCCTGACGGCACGAACGTCGCCTTCGTCCGCGACGACGAACTCTGGGTGCTGCCGCTGGTTGGTGGCGAAGCCAGGCGCCTTACCACCGGCGCCGAACCCGGCCTGACCAACGGCCTCGCCGAGTTCATCGCCCAGGAAGAACTCGACCGCGACCACGGCTTCTGGTGGAATCCCGACGGGACGAAGCTCGCTTTCATTCGCGCCGATAGCCGCCACATAACCGACTACAACATCGTCCACCAGGGCAAGAGCGACGTCGAAACCGAACCCCACCGCTACCCGTTCGCGGGCGCACCGAACGCCATCCTCCAGCTCGCTGTGGTCGAACTTGAATCCCGCATGACCACCTGGATGGACCTCGGCGCCGACACCGACATCTATATTGCCCGCGTCGGCTGGCGCCCGGATGGCGTACTCACCTGCCAGCTCCTTTCGCGCGACCAGCAAACCATCCGGCTACTTTCCTTCGATGGCGATGGGAAAGCCACCGCTCTCCTCGAAGAGCGCCAGGAACCGTGGATCAACCTCAACGGCGACACCCACTTCCTCGAAAGCGGCGGCTTCCTCTGGCTGAGCGAACGCACCGGCTACAACCACCTCTATCGCTACGCAGCCGACGGTTCGGGCGCCCGTGCGTTGACTTTCGGCGATTGGGTCATCACCGGCCTGGTCCGTATCGATGAACCGGCTGGCCTGGCGTGTTTCGTCGCGACCAGGGACTCCCCGCTCGAACGCCACCTGTACTCCGTGACACTGTCCGGCGGCGAGGTGAAGCGCTTGACGCGGGAGCCCGGCGTCCACGGCCTGGTCGTTGCGAAATCAGGCGGCAAATTCATCGACGCCTGGACGTCGGTTCAACACGGCGCGCAGGTCGCGGTCCGCAACCCGGATGGCTCGCTCGGGCGCATGCTGTTCGAAAACGCCGGCGCCACCGCCGCCGGCCTCGGCCTCGTCCCGCCCGAATTCACGACCGTCCAGGCACCCGGCGGCGCAACCCTTCACGGCGCCATCTACAAGCCGCCAACGCTCGAACCCGGCAAACGCTACCCCGTCATCGTCTCGGTCTATGGTGGGCCGCACGTCCAGCGCGTGATGGACGAGTGGGGCCTGACCATCGACCTGCGAGCGCAATACCTGGCACAGCAAGGCTTCGTCGTGTTCAAGCTCGACAACCGCGGCGGTTCGAACCGCGGCTTGGAGTTCGAGGCCGCCATCGCCGACCGCATGGGCACCGTCGAGGTCGATGACCAGGTGGCGGGTGTCCGCGCCCTCGCGAAACTCCCCTACGTCGATGCCAGCCGCGTCGGCATCTACGGCTGGAGCTACGGTGGCTACATGACCTGCATGGCCATGATGCGCGCTCCCGAAGTCTTCAAGGTCGGCGTTTCCGGAGCCCCCGTGACCGACTGGGACGGCTACGACACCGGCTACACCGAACGCTACATGGGCACCCCGCAATCGAACCCCGAAGGCTACAAGGACAGCTCGGTGCTGACTCATGCGGCGAAGCTCCGCGGCAAGCTCCTGCTGGTCCACGGCATGACTGACGAGAACGTCCATTTCCGCCACACCGCCCGACTGATCGTCGCCCTCACCGAAGCCAACAAGGACTACGACCTCCTCATCTTCCCCGAAGAACGCCACATGCCTCGCGACGCGAAAGGCCTGGAGTACCAGGAGCGCCGAGTGTTGGAGTACTTCGAGCGCGAACTTTAGCCAGTGGACTTGACCATCGGCGCCTGAACGTCTCGGCTACCGCCTGATCCGCCTCGTCGAGCAAGTATCGCCAGATGGCGTTCTCGGGCTGGTCGCGCCTCCACGACGATGGAGCGCCCACCTAACCCGCCGCTGCGCCCGCGCCTTCACCAACCCTCGCCCCCGTCGCAGGGTCCACCTCGAACGGCCCCGGCAGGTCCAGTTCTTTCGCGTACTCGCGGATCATCGGGAGCACTTCGGAGCCCATCAGGCGGAGGCTGCGCATCGTGTCGTCGTGGGTCATCGCGCCGTCGCCGTCCCACACCATGATGATGCCCGGGCGCACGTTTTCTAGCGCGATTCGCAATTCCTTCAACACCTGTTTCGGCGTCCCCGCGATGATGCCCCGCTTCGCCCGCTGGTCCTTGTAGCTGCCCGGCGTGAATCCGGTGGTCGAAAGCCCGCGCCCCGCCAGGTTCGCCCGCGCGGAGATAGTCGGCAGCATGTTGGTCTTGGAGCTGAGCCCCGGGAGTGCCTGCAGCCACGGCTTCACAGTGCCCTGGTTGCCTTCGAGGAACGGGTTGCTCGGCCCCTGCAGCAGCTTTTCGGCGGTCGCCTCGGCCAGTTCCTGCGTCTCATCGACGTGCAGCTTCACCATGTAGCCGTAGTTCTGCGGGCCGGCTTCGTAGCCATTGTCGTTCGCTATCTTGCGGTAGATTTCGAAACACTGGCGCGTCGGCTCTTCGTCGGTCGCGGTCATAATGTAGGGGAAGCGGTGGCGCGCCGCCCACTCGAGCGTGTTGTAACTGAGCACACCCGGCACCCAGATGGGCATGTGCGGCTTCTGGTACGGCTTCGCCCACGGGTTTACATAACGAAGCTGATAGTGGCGCCCCTCCCAGCGGAATGGCCCCGGTTCGGTCCACGTCTTGATGATGAGGTCGTGCGCCTCCTGGAAGCGCTCCCAGTTGAACGGCGTCTGGGCATTGTGCGAAAGGCTCTCGCGACCTGTCCCGCGCACCCATCCACTAATCAGGCGGCCCTTCGAAATGACGTCGATCATCGCCAGCTCTTCCGCGAGGAAGATCGGGTCGCTGCGCACCGCCAGCAGGTTGCCCAGCAACACAATCTTCGCCGTCGTCGTAATCCGCGCGAGGATCGAAGCCTCGATATTGCAGACGCTGCCCATCGTGAACGGCGTCGAATGGTGCTCGTTCAGCATCAGCCCGTCGAAGCCCATCGCCTCGGCCGTTAGCTTCTCGTCGAAATAACGGTTGTAGAGGCCGTGCGCGATTTCGGGGTTGTAGTCGCCGTTACTGAGGACGAGGTCCGTCAGTTCCTCTTTGCCCGCGCCATAGAAGGCTGCCGCCGGGTCCTGGTAGGGCCGTTCGGTGAAGTGGCCGATGAACATGGGCTTCTCCTTTCGTTAGTGGCGAACCAACCAAACCACACAATGCGCCCTGTAGCGCGAAGCTCCCCTTCTCCCAAGCTTGGGAGAAGGGGTTGGGGGATGAGGGTAGGATGCTGGCATTGGCGAGATGCCCAGGAAATTAAGTTGCTTCCGCATTAGGTAACCGCCGGCGGCTGAATCATTTGCGCCAGTTCGTCCGGGTGTTCGAGTTCGAGGAAGTGCCCGCCACCCGCGATCAGCCGCACCGAGCACTGCGGCAGAATCGAGCGATATTGCTGGGCCGTGCTCGCGGGTATCACGCCGTCGGCGTCGCCCCAGACCACCGTCACCGGCAGTTCGACCGCGCCCTTCAGCATCTCCGGCAGTTCGTAGGAATACATGTACGGCTTCCACGAAACGCGCGCGATGTTCTCACGCGCGGCGTCGAGCCGGGCCCGCAGCGCCTTGTCCTGCAAGTCCGGAAAGTATTCGGCGAAGCACTCGGCGCTGCCAAAGCCGGCGCGAAGGTACTCCTTCGGGTCCTCCAGGATCTGGTCCAGGACGAAGCCCTCATCGGGCCGAATCCCCGCCGGGGCAACAAGCACCAGTGACGCAATCTCCGGGTGCGCGAACGAAGCCATCTCCGAAGCAACCCATCCGCCGAACCCACAACCGACCAGTGTGTACGGCCCCAGCCCGAGATGCCGCATCCCGTTCAGCAGGATGGCGGCGAGGTCACGCGGGTGGCGGGCCCATTCGGCCCGCGGCGATTCGCCGAAACCCGGCATATCCGGCGCGTAGACCGTGAACCTCCGGGCGAGCGTCGCGTGGAACGCCGTCCACCCGAACGGCCCGACATCCTGGTGAAGGACCACGAGCGGCGGCCCGGCGCCAGCGGTCGCGACCGACAACGGTCCGTGCGCCAGGTTGAGGACTTCGATGTTCGGGGAGGAGATTTCAGGCGAACTCATGTGCGCCCAACTCTACCGGTGCCGGGCGAACTTGAGAAATGCCGAACGAACCGGAGCCGCGTTTTAGTTCACTCCATCCTTCGCAACCTGGGGCCCGAAACGCCTGAACGGCAGCGGCGGCAAGGTGGGCGCGGGCGATGGCGAGGCCGCCGGCGATCCGGCCGCGACCGCCGCCCCGCTTCCGCCCGCGAGGACCCCGGCATTGAGCGAGTAGACGCCGTTCCCAGACGTGCCCGCCACTGGTTGCCCGGCCCCCGTTTGCAGAACGTAGCCACCGCTGCTCATCGTCGTCCCAGCCGAATCGAAGGTGTTGTACGAGGCGTCGTAGCCTCCGCCCGATTGCGCCAGGACAGTAGTCACCGCAGCGATAGACGCGACCGCGAGCAAAATGCCTGACCAGCGAATGCGGTTCAGGTGCATCGCACGCCTCCCTTCAATGGTGCGAGAGGGCTCATCGTTTGATGACCAGCACGAAGAACGCGGTCCCGGGAGCGATTGGTATAGCGAAGTCGACGTCGTTGTAGATAGTCCACTTCGAGCCGTTGTACCAAACGCTAAAGGGGCGCGTTTGATAAATCGCAGCACCGGACCCCGGTGGGTCGTAAACGTGGGTCGCGAAAACGATCGCATCCGGGTCTCCGTTGGTTAGCGGGTTATCGATGACCGTGACGTAGCTTCCGCCCGTAGCCACATGAACGAAGGCCGCGGGCTGGCTCCCGCTGACCTTAATCGGCCCTTGAACTTCGAGAGCATCCCCCGTGATCGAAGTAAACAATCCACCAGTCCCGCTCGTGGTTACGCCACGGATGGCGACTCCGGAAGTGCTCGAACCCAGCACCCCCAACCCGTTCGCGCTGAATCCCTGTACGCCGTTGCCAGTGCCCGCGTTCGTGCCCAGGACTCCGACTGAGTTTCCCGCCGCCGCCGATGTGATATGTCCGGCAATCGCCGATGCGCCGTTGGCTGATGCCGATTCAGCAACAAATGTCGACCCACCGCCGACCGCATTCGTGTTGATGAGCCTGAGCAGCGGCACATTGGAGTCTCCCGAATTGGTCTGCGGGACCAGCAAACTCCCAGCTTCCAGCGCATAGCTGGCGTTTGGCACGGCGCCGAGTGCTTCCCGTGGACTCAGGATCGTATACGCGCCTGCGCTCACCCCCGGCCGAACCTGCACCTCCAGGTAATACACCGCCCCGTGGAACACGTCCCCGAAGTTCAGGATCACCGTGAACAGCCCCGCCGTCACGGAAACGTCGCCAACCGTTTGA
>JANPDX010000298.1:0-3329 GCA_031431695.1 Dehalococcoidia bacterium | reverse complement strand
TCTTCGAACAACGCCAGGCACTTTGCCTTGAACTCCGAGGCGGCGACTGTCCGAACCTGGCGCGTTCGGGCGTGCTCCTTCATCTTCGCCCCTCCGCGCGCAGTTCTTTCACGCGCTCTCGTGTGGGCTTGAGCTTCGCCAACGGCACTCCGCGCTTCGTGACAATCACTTCGATGCCGTCGCGCTCGATCTCATCGAGGAGCTTCGGGCAGTTCGCCTTGAAGACGCTAACCGACATCGTCTTGACCACTTTCTTGACCATGGTCACATCATATGGTCACCAATCGAAGCCCCGCAACGCTACACCACTCGCCACTGCACGAGTGTCACGCCGTCCTCCGCGTGGTCCTCGAAGACGGCTTCCACGGTCGAGCCAATAACCACATCCTGCATCGGGTCCCCCAGGAGGTTCCCGACCATCCGCACGTTGCCGGCGTCCGGCAGCTCCACCAGCACGACTATGTAGGGGCAGGCCGCTTTCAACGCCGGATGCACGGGGTGCCAGATACGCTCCCAGCTATAGATAGTCCCCCTCCCGGACACCGTCTCCCATCCCAGGTCGAACGAATGGCACTGGTAGCACAGCCACTCGGGACCCCACTGGAACCCCCGGCAACTATTGCAACGCTGCACCTCCAGTTCGTGACGCTTCGCTGCCTCCCAATAGGCAGTATCAAGGCCGTCAACCGCCGCCGCCGGGACCGGCAAACCTGCCGGAAGATATGTGGCTGTCTCACTACTCATCGCAAATCCTCAGTGCTCTCCGTGCCTCGGTGGCGACCGTCACTTACACAAAATCAGACTGCTCACCGGCTGCACCATCGGACCCGAACACACCATCGAAATGACGGGTTCCTTCACTTGCGCAGTCGAAGTGCCGCGCAACTGCCGCACCGCCTCGGTGATGAGTTCGAGGCCGTGCATGTAGCACTCGGCCAGGTTTCCTCCACTGGTATTGAGCGGCAGTTTTCCGCCATCGACCTTGAAGTTCTCCAGCGTCATGAACTCGTCCACTTCATCGGGAGCGCAGAACCCATGCTCGACGAGACTCATCATCACGCCGCCCGTGAAGTTCTCGTACGACTGGCATACGTCCACGTCCGAAGGCCCGATGCCAGCCTGGCCGTACAGCCGCGCCGCCACAGTTTTGAAGTTCGAAGTCCCGTAGTCCGGCGCATTGTGAGAAGTGGCGGCCTGGCGGTAGTCCGAACCCTGTGACGCCGCCATAACCAGGGCCGGTTTCTGGCGAAGGTCGCGGGCCCGCTCGGCAGTCGTGAGTACCACCGCCGCGGCCCCGTCATTCTCCATACAGCAGTCGAACAGCCGGAATGGCTCCACGATCCAGCGCGAGTTCTCGTAGTCCTCTTCGTTCAGGGGCCGACCGTGCATCACCGCACGCGGGTTGCTCTGTGCGTGGTAATACGAGGCCATCGCGATAGCCTTCTGAGGCTCGTGGCTGACGTTGTGGTCATGCATGAACCGCCGCACGCGCATCGCGAACGTCTGCGCCGGGGACATCAGCCCGTACGGCTGCGTAAAGGCAGGCCCACCCGAGACCGCTCTCGCCTGCGACCCCTGCCCGAATCGTCCGAACTGTCCCTGCGCGAGTCCGCGATAGACCACGACGTACTTCGAATACCCGGCCACCAACGCCGCGCAGGCATTCGCAACCGCCCCGGATCCACCGCCACCACCACCGCCCCAGAACATGTTCGAAAGGCTCAAGTCCTTCGAACCAAGGGCGGCGGCGAGCCGCGGCGGATCGTTCCGGTCGTTGCTGTATGAGCAAAAGCCATCGATATCGCGGACATCCAGGCCGGCATCCGCCGCCGCCGCGAGGATGGCCTCCACCGTGAGCTGGAACTCGCTTCGATCGGCGGCGCCGCGTTTGTAATACGCGGTCTCGGCTATCCCGACGATCGCGACCTTTCCCTTGATAGTGTGCTCAGACAAATGTGGCTCCTTGTTTTCGCCTTTCGCGAGTCTGCGCGAGACGGTACTCCCCTTGCCCGCAGTCCTTCCCGGGAAGGAGGAGAGCAGAATCCCTACCCGGGGGTAAGGGCCCTATATCTGCGAGTAACCGGAACCCTTGCGCTCGATCCCGGTGCCCTTGCCACTCGTGATCCAGCCGAACTCCAGCAGGATCTCCTGGCTGTAAGTCACCCTGCCCGTCACCTTGTCGAGTGGCTCGGTGGCGAGCAGCAATGCCGACTTCGCCATCAGTTGCGGGTGTTCGCCGCGCGGGTCATCCATTCCCGTCACCAGGTGGTGATGCACCGTGCCCGGGGTTGGCACAACCTGGGATGGCGAAACACAGGTCACGCTGATGTTGTCTCCGAAAACTTCGGATGCGAGCCCCTGCGTGAACCGTTCGAGGGCCGCCTTCTCGGCGCCGTAAAGCGTGCCGCCGCGCCCGAAGTCACCCGTGTAAGGCCCCCGGCCCGGCCCGATGGCGGCACCGCTGGAAATATTCACGATCGACCCGGACTTCCTCGCGACCATGTCCTGGAGCACCAGTTGGCTGAAGTAGAACGGCGCGTGAAGGTTCACCCCAATCGAACGGTGCCACTTCGAAATCGGGTAATCCTTGATCGGGATGAAGTACGTGAGCGCCGCGTTGTTCACGAGAACATCAATCGGTCCGTACGCTGCCTTCGCTGCCTCTACAGCGCGGAAGCACTGGTCGTAATCCGAAATGTCGGCGGCGATCGCCATTGCCTCTCCGCCCGCCGCCTTAATCTCGCCGACCGTGTGTTCGAGCGAACCCTCGAGCACGTGGTCGCCGTCCCGGAGCGTCCGCGCCACGCACGCCACCCGTCCGCGTTCGGCCGCGAACACCTTCGCGATCTCCGCACCGATACCCCGGCTCGCGCCAGTCACCAGTACCGACTTCCCATCCAGCTTTCCCATCGCGGGACCTCCTCAGCGTATTTCTATGCGGGGCGGAGTCTACCCCGTTTCTGGAAAGTAATTCACCTCTGTCGCACGGATCCGCGAAAGTACTACCCCGAACTCCTCACCCGCGTCGGTGTCACCGTCAGCGTCACCCACATCTCCGGCTGTTTAAGCCACGAGACGATCGTCGCCTCTGCCTTGATTGGGTCGTAGTACCGCCGCGTGAGCCGCTCGATGAGCGCAGGCGTTCCCTCATCCGAAGTCGAACACGTGCCTTCGATCGTCACCCAGCGTTCGTCCACACCGAGAGGTTCTTCAACTGACAGTGCGACGCGCGGCTCAACCGCCAGGCGGCGAGCCTTGCGCGAAGTCCGCGACGTGAACATCCGCGCCACCGTCCCGTCCCATTCGAACCAGATCGGCACAATCGTCGG
>JANPDX010000297.1:0-3412 GCA_031431695.1 Dehalococcoidia bacterium | reverse complement strand
TTCGCGTAGATCTGCCCGCATCTTCGTGAACAGGTCCGCCTCGGGCCCGAGGGCGCCCAGTGCGGCGAGCCTCGCATCGTAGTTTCCGGGCAGTGCCGGTGCGGCGCTTGCGCTGGGGGTCAAGACCAGCGCACCGAGCACGGATGCTCCGCCTAGCGCGAGGAAGTCCCGGCGCGCCTCGTTCCAGTCGTTCGTCATGTTTGCATCGTTATGCTTGAAAATCGACAGCGGCACTCAGACGCCCCTTTCCGGCGGCATTGGATTCGGCGTGAAGACTGCCGGAGCCGGAGTGATTGCCATTCCTGTCGCGAGGCACGCGAGTTACCAGATGCGTGTCGTCATGGCTGTCTTCGAGAACACCATCAGAAGCGGAAGCTCGCACGGATTCCAAGCGTTCTCGGAGTGGGCAGAAACGCCAGGATGTTGGGCTGGAACGTCGCGGTCTGATAGTCGAACCAGTTCAGTGCGCTCGTCGGCGTGCGATCGTCGAAGAGGTTTTCCGCGTACGCCAGCACCTCAAAACGATCTGCGTGAATTCCTGCCCGCAAATCGGCGCGCCAGTACGCCGACACGGTGGCGTTGTTCGGCACGTCGACGTACCGCTTGCCAACGTATCGGGTGTTGGCCTCCAGAAGGTAATTGAGGGACTCCGTCAGCGGGGCATCCCAGCTCGCCGTCAGGCTCAGCTGATGCTCCGGCTGCAGTCCGGGACTATTCCCCGTGTACACCAGCAGGCAGTTCGGGGCGCGCCCAGCGCCGCTCTCGACCACCTGCGAACAGCCGATCTCCGCAATGCGTCCCGCATCGTTACTCAACACTTCGTACCGGTCGAAGCTGGCATTCACGTACGCGTAGGAACCGACGAGGGACAAGCGGGACCCGAGCTGCCAGCTGGCATCAATGTCGACGCCCCAACGGGTGGAGTCCGCAGCGTTACGCGTGAACTCGCTGGGCACGCCGACTGCGTCGACCGCGCGGAAGGCCACTTGTTGTTTCGTGTAATCCTGCAGATAGACCGCGGCATTCAACTGCAAACCGTTCTCCGGCCATTGTTGCTTCACCCCGATCTCGTAGGACAACAGCACCTCCTCACCAAAGCGCTCGCGCTCCGTGAACGCGGCGACATTGCGCGTGGAGTAGCCGGCGGGCTTTACCCCCTTGGCCGCGCTGGCAAAGAATGTGGTGTAGTCCGTCGGGCGATACCGGACCGAAAGTCGCGGGGTCGTGAACGAGTCCGTGATCGAGACCGGCGGCTGGGAGGCTGGCGTTGGGCGGAGGTTGGTCACGATGGGGTTCTGGGTGGTCCCTGTGACGTTCAGGAAGACAACGTTGCCGAACGTCGTGTAATCGAGCTTGTCGCGACTGTATCGGGCTTCGACGCTCGTGGACCAGCGATCGTTGAAGCTGTACTCGGTCCAGCCGAAAAGGGACCAGTGGTCGGTATCGCGGCTGTACCGGCGGCTGCGCGGCGACCGATTGCTGCTGAGCAGCTGCCGGACGAAGGACACAGCCAAGGGAACGCGGGGCACCACGGTCGTCTGGCTCTGGTCCTGGTCGATGTTTTCCATCCAGTAGAGGCCGCCCACCATCCATTGCAATCGGCTCTCCGACTGCGAGGAGATACGAAGCTCCTGGCTGAATATCTTCGTATCGGTGACCGCGTCCCACTCCTGGGTCGTGAAGTTCGCCGGCACCAGGCTGCCGCTGACGCTCGGCTGCAACCGAAAGTCGTTGTCCTGGTTGACGTAAGCCTGCTGGTCGACCCAACCGCTGAGGCTCTTGATCCCGACTTCGCCGACCGAGCCCTCCAGCACCAGAGTCGAAACCAGCGTTTCGAGCGACACGCCCTTGAACTCGGCGTTGGTAACGCTGTCGGTGGCGAGTTGCACGTCTTCGGGAAGCTCGTCGATGTTGCCGGAGAACGTGGCGCCCGAGGCGCGTCCGGTGACTCGCTGTACGTCTGGCGTGAAGTTCACGGTAGTGTTCGCCGCCAGCATGACAGCGGGGCGTTGCGCGAGCTGCTCATCCGAGTACTCGATGCGACCGTACGCCGAAAACTGCGGCGACGGCTGGAACAGGAATGCACCGGCCACTCCCGTTCCGTCCTGCCCGCCGATCCGCTTGCCAGTAACGGAGTTGTTGTAGAACCCCTGCCCGTCCCACACCGCCGCATTCAACCCGATGGCCAGCCGATTCTCGGACAGCGGACCGGACAAGGCGATGCGACCTTCGTACTTCGCCTCGTCGGACGCCTCGATGTCCACCGAAGCGTCCCACGCCTCGAGGTTTGGGCGCCTCGAGATGTAGTTGACGGCCCCGCCAAAGGCTGCGCGTCCATACAGCGCTGATTGTGGCCCCTTTACGACTTCGACCCGTTCCATGTCGAACAGGCGAAGGTTCATGAGGAAGCCGGTCCCCTTCGTGTACAGGGACTCCGTCGACACGTCGATGTCGTCCACGAGCATCGCGACAGCGCTTCGTCCGACGTCGGTCTGCAGCCCGCGCATGCTGATGCGACTGGCGTTCGGCCAGGAGCCATCCTCGACGGTGAGTCCAGGCGTCAGCTTGGCGACGTCCCGAAGATTGCGGATGCCCCGGCGGTTGAGTTCCTCCCGTGTGATGGCCGAGATGGTCATCGGCACGTCCTGGAGGCTCTCCGCGCGCTTGCGGGCGGTCACCATGATCTCCTGGAGAGCCCCGGAGTCCCCGGGAGCGTCCTGCGCCATTGCAGCAGGCATTGCCAGACCCGTTAGCAGCGCGAGCAGAGCGCCATGTGACATCCGAGACGCGAAAGACACTGCAAGAACACGTGACATGGCTCTCTCCCCGGTTGCGTTGCTGCGAATGCGATCGAGCGTAAGCGCCAATTGCAATTCGGGCGTATCTGAACCTCTATGCGTTGATAACCTCTTTGAATGCAGTAGATCGCCCTGCTGCGCCCGCGCGACGCCGAGCCATTCAGGGTATTGATGTGGTGATAAGGGAAATCACCGTTCCGGCTGCCAGTCCCGGCCGATACTGAAAGCATGCGTCAGCCTGAAACCCGTACGGATCGGTCGCCCCCGAACGCCGCCATCGCCTGGCGATACGGGGTGGGGCAACTGCCCATCTCGGTTTACTTCGCAGTGAGCTCGCTGCTGCTGATGCCCTTCATGACCACGGTGCTCGGAGTACCGGCGGCCATTGCGGGACTTGCCGTGATGTTGCCGAAGTTCGCGGCGATCGCCATGGACCCGATGGTGGGGCTCTGGGCGGAACGGTTGCCCGCCAAGTGGCGTCGCCAGCGGCGGCTCCTGCTCGCAAGCGGCCTCCTGGCTTCCGCCGCCGTGGTCGTCCTGTTCCGTCCGGCCGTCCTGCCCGATCCGAACCTCACGGGGTTGTGGATGGCGTGTGCGTTCGCGGCCGCGAACCT
>JANPDX010000296.1:0-5329 GCA_031431695.1 Dehalococcoidia bacterium | reverse complement strand
CAAACAATTCCAAGAGGTCGAGGCTAAGCATCATGGTGCTATCGGCATCTGACACCCCCAGCTTTCGCGTGAGCAGAGCGACGGAAGAACCGGGAGGCATCTCAATCGGGCCGAAGTCGTGTTCTCCGTTCGCCCACATCGGAAACCAGAGCCCATCCAGGTAGTTCGTTTCTCCGACGTTCATCCGGGCCCCCCCGGTCTGGGCGAACGTGATGTGATACCAGACGCTGCGCCGATTCTTGACACCGACCTTAACCAGCAGTGTTCCGTCAGGACGAGTGTCGAGCACCTCAATGCTCGCCTGGAGCGGGTCGTCAGGCGTTGTTGTGCGCACCTGTGGCGCCTGCTCCGGGTCCGGAGTTCCCGAAAAGACCGCCCAATCGGAGAAGTGACGGCTCTGCACACGGAGTGTCCTCGTCGATGGATCGCCGGAGGCAGCAACGTATTGCCAACCTCCCATGCGATCATCGAAGTAGGCCAAAAAGGGCTTTGCTCGACCATCGAGAGCTGGGTACGCAAACTCAAGTCGGGCTGGCTTGAGAAGCGGGGCATCCATGGTAACGGCAAAAGAGGGGCTTACCGCCTGGGCCAGACTGCTTCGCACATCCCGATTTCGAGCCAACACTAAGGTGGCTGCTTCTTGCGTAGACCCTGCTTCCAGCGTCACAACGACCCCGCTCTCCAGTGACACCTGGCTTTGGATCGATGGATCGATCACTCGTGTGGTGGTGTCACCGGTGTTACCGCGCGAACACCCGGCCAAGACCATCGCAATCGCCGCTCCCGCTATCCAGACGTACTTCATATCCAGCCCCATTCGCTCGCGAACTTTACTCCCGCAGAAAGCTCCGTGCGACGGCGCTGCTCGTTCCAAATGGATCGCGGCGGCCCCGTCTATCTGCGTCGAAGCGTATCCGCGTCCCATATCGTGCAACCGGTCGCTTCGCCCTCACGCATTCGTGTTCCAAATCACAATCCGCTAGACTTCGAGCGAACTATCCGCTGGGGGGCGTGGCGTTGCCGCGTGTTCCCGGCTTCGCTGCAGGTAGCAATGGCATCTCTTACCGTCGACGGCAAGGTCATCGAAGCTCCCGCGGGCGCGCCGCTCGTGGAAGTCCTGAAAAACAACGGCGTGTACGTCCCCAGCCTCTGCTACATCGACGGCCTGAAACCTTACGCCGGTTGCCGCTCGTGTCTTGTCGATATAGAGGGTCCTCCCGGCCTCCAGCTCTCGTGCACCGCCGTCGTCCAGGACAACATGGTGGTGCGAACGGAGACGGAAGAAGTGAAGGAAGGCCGCAAAGCCGTCCTTTCCATCATCCTGGCCAACCACAGCGACCGCTGCCTCACCTGCCATCGCCGCGAGCACTGCCACCCCGGCGATATCTGCCTCCGCGACGACGTGGTCACCCACCGCTGCCTGACCTGCTCGAAGAACTACCGCTGCGAACTGCAGGCCACCTGCGAAATGGTCGGCATGTCCGGCTACGAGCCGTGGGTCGGCGAAGAACGCTCCTTCTACCAGGCCCCCCAGCCACCGGCCGACCGCGCGAACCCGTTCATGGAGTTCGACCCCCAGATGTGCATCATCTGCACGCGCTGCGTGCGCGCCTGCGACGAAAAGCGCCACACGGGCGCCATCACACTCGCTGGCCGCGGCTGGGACACGATCATTGCTTTCGGGGCGGGCGGCGCGATCGACGAAAGCAACTGTGACTTCTCGGGTGCATGCATCGACGTTTGCCCAACCGCGACGCTGATGGAGCACCCGAACAAGTGGGTCGCAAAGCCAGACAACTGGGTGACCACCACCTGTGATTCCTGCGCTGTCGGCTGCAGCATCAGCCTCGGCTCCGCCGAGGGCCGCGGGGTCATCGTCCGTCCCGGAGACGGCAACCCGGTGAGCGGCGACCAGATCTGTGTGCGCGGCCGCTACCACTACGACTCGCTGAAGCCGCGTGAACGCCTCGGTAAGCACCTCGTGCGCCGTGGCAACATCCAGGCTCCCTCGACTCTTGCCGACGCCGTCGCCGAAGCCGCGAAGGCACTCAAGTCGGCCGGCGGCAAGGTAGGCGTCCTTGTTGGCGGCACGGTCACGAACGAAGAGGCTTACCTCGCGGCCCAGATCGCCAAAGCGTTGAAATGCTCGGCCGATAGCTCGCTGGGGCCGGTTATCCGTGCCTCGAAGGCTGCCCTCGAAGCGCGCTTTGGCACGTGGCGCATGGCCGCCGATATGACCCGCATCAAAGACAGCAAGGCCATCGTCGTCATCGCCGACGACCTCGAAGAGAGCCACAACGTCGCCAGCGTCCGCGTGAAAGACGCTGTCGTTCATCACAAGGCGAAACTGATCGTCATTGGCCCGTTGCGCAGCGAACTCGTCGATTTCGCGACCCTTTGGATTCGCACCGACGCCGGACAAGAAGGCGCGACTGCCGCCGCCATAGCGGACGCGGTGAACGGCAAGGCCGTCACGAACGACGACGTTGCTGGCGCCGCCGCGATCCTCAAAGACGCGCCAAGAGACGAGACACTGGTGATTTGCGCGCCGAACCCGGTCAGCCCGGCGATCGCCGGCGCCATGACAGCCGGCGCCGCGAACCTCGCCATCGCGCTCTTCGCGGGAAATGCAAGCAACAACCTCGTCGTGCTTCCGCCCGAGGTCAACGTCCACGGCCTGCTTGATGTCGGTGTGGCGACGACTGGCAATGCGGCGGACCCGCTCGATGGCCTTTCCGCTGTGCTGCTCGTCCGTGACGACCCCACGATGCGCCTGGCCGGGGCGTCTGCCGCACTCGCCCGTATCGGCACGGTGATCGCAATCGACAACGTCCTCAGCGGAGCAGCGAAGGCGGCGGCCGTCGTCCTCGCTGAAGGCCGCGCCTATGCAAGCACGGGGACCTACACCCAGGGCGACCACCGAATTCAGAAGCTCACGGCCGCGGTGAAGCCCGAAGGCGACGCTGTTTCACTCTTCGAGGTGCTTTCGGCACTTGGCGCGGAACTCGGGGTTGAACTGCCGAAGACTCCTGACGCTGCCCTCGGTGAAATCTCGAAACTCGACGCTGCCTACCAGCCAGCCTGGGATCTTATCATCGGTGAAGGCGTCCGCCGGGTCGTACCAGTCTCAGCCAAAGCGACCAACGTCGCTCTTGAACCACTTCGTGCCGCTGCCGGGATGAAAGTCATCGCCTCTCGCGACCTGTATACGGCGCTCGATGCTGCCGCCCTTCGCCACCCGGAAGCTGAAAAGCTCCACCGGTATGACCGCATCCAGGTCAGTGAAGAAGACGGGACTCGCCTCGGCATATCTTCCGGCGATGAAGTTACGGTCGCCGCTGGAGAACTCGGCATCACTGCGAAGGCCACGGTCACGGAACGCGTCCCCTCGGGGCACATATACCTTTCGAGCCTCGCACAGGGCGGCGCCGTCTCGCAGTTCTTCGGAAACGGGCAGCTCCCGGCAGTTACGCTCACGCGAGCCGCCGTCACACCACTCCCCGCATCCAAAGCTGCCGTTTAGGCCCTCCGCGGCAGCGGTCATCGTCATCCTGTCCCATCGCTTCGAGCCCAACAAGAAAGCCCACCGGGCCAGCGGTGGGCTTTCTTGGTTCTCTTGCCTTCGATAACTGGAGAGAGTCGCTAACGAGGGCGGACCGGAAAGAGTGCTGCGCCGCGAGAGGGGAAGTCTGCGCGGCGCCACCAGGACGAATTCACCCCAAGACGGGGTATGGGCGCATTTTGAAGGTTTGGAGATGGCTCATCGACGGCCGTTCATCAGACTCGGGAGGTCTAACTTCGGCAAAGGTGGGGGAGAGTCAACGAGCCATCTCCGTCCCTTTCGCTTTGTATCTTGGCGCAGCTTTGTCATCCGCGAATGGCGGCTGTGTAAACCGTTTGCAAAATCGGCCTGCTACCTGGCCTGGACGCGCAGATCCTCGGCTGCCGGCTTTGTCGCTCCGGCAAAGGCGCCCGGGGAAATTGGCGCGTAATCGTGAGCGAAAACCCCGGTCGCGCCCGGTTCCACCCAGACGTGCATCTGGAACGCCGTGCTCTTCACGAAGACGCCACCCCGGCACTCAGCGGCACTGACCGTGGTCCGCACCTGGGCGCCGGCGGTGAAACAGAGGTTCTCGTGCCGGTGCCAGACGTCTATCGGCCCGAAGTACGCAGGCGGCGTGTCACTGACGGTTTCAGCCAGGAACATGACGCCTACAAGTCGCCAGTTGCCATCGAGTCGTTTTGAGTACAGCAGAACTTCGGGGTAGTCAGAGTCGAGTTCATGCCCGTCACGCTGCCAGTCGCCGCGAATAAAGTGCGCGGCAATGCCCGGCAAGTCCTGGGTAATCTGCACGTAGCCCGCGGCCATGGCGGTACGAACGTCCGCGTATTTCGCGGTCTTCGCCTTGACGTCGATTGCGAACTTCCCGGCAGCGACGAGTTGCTCAGCGGAAGCGGCTACTTCGGTGCCATGGGTGTGGGCGTTGCCTTCATCCATTGAGTCTTCGGCAGCGGCTGCGGCGGTCGCCGGATGGGCGTGGCCGCCAGTGGCGGACGTCGCTGTTCTTGCGAGCAAGAACGCGGTGGCGTCCTGTGTACCCGGCCCGGTGATGTCGTGGCCGTGGTCATCGGGCGTCCCAGCGGCATCTTCGTGTGCCATGAGTGCATGGTCGTGCGAACTATCCTCCGCCGTCGAAGCCAACCAGACGGAACCAGCGGCAACGATGGCGATGACCGGCAAGGCGACTGAACGCAACGCGCCGCCAGCGAATCCAGCACCGCCAAACTTGCGGTCATTCATCCAGAGAGCGGCCATGCCGAGGAGGGATGTGGCCACAATCGCCATGCCCGCAACAATCATGAAGTGGCTTGTGTTAGCGAGAGAAAGCACGTCTTCGCGTGTGGCGAGCATGGAATCGTTCGAATGGCGGTACACATCCCAGCCAAGTCCGATCAAATGAATCGCGATGCCAGCCGAAGCCGCGACCCAAAGCAGCCGGTATTTCATGTCCAAATCCCTCTTCATGCGCAAGCCTACAACGAACTGCATTCGGAACGGAACGGTTTTACCTTTCTGGCGCCCGAGGGGCCACATGAGCCTTCGCGCCGCTACACTTCACCGGCAATGGACAACCCAACTTTCGAAGCCCTCATCGCATCCCTCGAATCAGCGGCAATTGCTGCTGAATCCGTAATCCGGCAGGTGCCGGCTGGCCTTTGGAACGACGTCATCCAAACTGGCGACGGCGGCTGGACCCGCCGCCAGCTCCTCGCGCACATGGCCGCCAATGACCTCCGGCAACTTGTCAGAATACGCATCGGCGCCGGG
>JANPDX010000295.1:0-5755 GCA_031431695.1 Dehalococcoidia bacterium | reverse complement strand
GGGACTCGGCCATTTCCCAGTTGAAGATGAACTGCTCCATGACGGACATACCCGCTCCGCCGTATTCCTTCGGCCAGGCAGGAGCAATCCAATGCCGGTCAGCGAGCTTCTTGACCCAGGTCTTCCAACCTTCGCCAACGCCGCCCCAGCCTTCGCCGCGGGCCATGTTCTTGGGCGCTTCGTTTTGGATGAAGGCGCGCACTTCCTGCCGGAATGCGGCCTCGTCGGGGGTGTCTCGATAGTCCATGCTGTTCCTCGAATGTGTTGTGTTCGCATTGTCGATTGTGGGTTGGCGGTTGTCGATTCGGGGCGAAGTTCGACGGGAACGCAGAGACGCGGAGCCGCCGAGAGGCCAATATGGTTCAAGCCGGGACCGACCACGAGGGTTTCGGGTACTGAGGAACCGGAGGTGCCACGTGGCATCGTGGTCTGACTTCGAACGAATGGCGCCGGCACTTTCGGCGTTGATCTACCAGAGATTCAAGGCAACCGACCTGCTGATGCTGGGGACGCTTCGAAAGAACGGGTTCCCAAGGATTTCGCCTATCGAATGGGTCATCTTCGAGGGCGAAATGGCGCTAGGCGGCATCTGGCAGGCGAAGAAGGCCATGGACCTCCTCCGCGACCCTCGATGCACCATACATAGCACGACCGCGAACAAGAACGGTCAGGAAGGCGACGCGAAGATGTGGGGCAGGGCAACACCGCTGGCGCAAGACCGCGTGGAAAGTTACTGGCAGTGGGTCTTCGAGCAGACGGGTTGGCGTGCGGACGGCCCCGCGCACATTTTCACGATTGACATCGAGTCCGCCGCCTACGTCGTGTTCACCGGCGACGGGACAATGAAACGATTGCAATGGCCGGGAACCGGTGAGTGGGTAATGACCAAGCACTGAGTGGTGGACGGCCAGCCCGCATGAGCGGCCGGACTACCGGTCGCGCCAATAGCCGGGACGCTGCCTGGCGTGGGCAACGGCGATGATCGTGATTCTTCTCAAGTGAATTCGGTAGACGAGGGAGTAAGGGACAGATTCGAGCACCATCCGTCTGGTTCCGAGCAGGTAGGCGAGGCCCGCTTCAGGGTACTGTTCCAGGGTCGCGATGGCGGTGTCGAGGGACCTTTGGAACAATTCAGGGGAATGAGGATCACGCTCGACGAACCAGTATTTTGCGCGCTTCGTCTCGGCGCGAGCCGCCCGATGGAACGCGACCTCCATTAGTCGTTGGCCATCAGCTCTTTGCGGAACTCTTTCCATTCCATCTCGTCGCCCTCGCCGCGGTCGAGCTCCTCGAGCCGGAGCTTAATCTCTTTCTCCCAGGCCTCGTCGTAGCCGGGCTCTTTGTCCTCGCCAATGCTGAGTCCAAGGCGAATCGCGAGCAGTTGCCGTTCATCCTCGTCGAGTTCCATGGCCGCGCTCAGTACTGACTCAAACTTCGTCACGGCATCATTCTAGCAAACGGCCCGACGGCTGGTGTTGCCCGAAAGGTTCGGTTGGGCGCAAGGCGCCACGCGGGGACGAAGCCCCGCAACTACTGAGGGTCGCGCCACATGAGCCAGATTTTCGGTCCGCCGTTGGGCACCACCATCTCCTCGGTGACTTTGAAGCCGTTACGTTCGTAGAGCGGCACGTTGCGGTCCCTTGAACTTTCCAGGTAGGCGGGGACACGTTCGCGGTCGCAGCGTTCGAGGATCGGGGCCATGAGCTTCGTCCCGAGGCCTCGGCCCTGCAGGTCCGGCTCCACACCCAGCGCGAGAAGGTAGTAGTGCGGGTCGTGTGGGTGCTTCTTTTCGACAGCGTTGAGTCCGCCCATCACGGCAAAGACGCGCTTCGCGCTGGCGGTGCGAATCATCGCGGGGAGTAGCATCAACTGTTGAAGCATCCCCATCTTCCATTTGCCAGGAGGTGACCAGTAGGCGCCGCCCTGGAGGTCATCGGTGGTGTAGACCTCGTCGTGCGGCCCGACGATGCGATAGGCGACGTCCATGAAGTCGTAGATGCGGCCGGCCCTGCGCTTGTCCTGGGCTGCGAACCAGTTGGCGATTGGGTCATCGTCGAAAGCTCGTGCCATCGCCGCCGTTAGCTTAGCGCGGTCGGCCGCCACCGCTTTTCGAACGACCGCCTCGATAGGCTCACGATTGCGTGCTGGTGCTTCTGCCTGTGTCATGTGTAATCCCCTTCGCGTGCGAGGTTACACCGTGATGCAAGCCCTCGTCTTGCAACCACAGCCGGGCGCCGATGCTAGACTTCGCCGGTGAGCATGAAACTGCACTGGTTCCTGCCGACCAGCGGCGATAGCCGGACGGTCATACCAATGGGGGAAGCTGCCCATCAGCGCCCGCCGACCCTGGACTACATGACACAGGTCGCACAGGTCGCGGACTCGATGGGGTTCGATGGGGCGCTCACACCGACAGGGACGGCCTGCGAGGATTCGTGGATCGTTTGTGCAGCGCTCATCCCGGTGACCAAGCGATTGAAGTTCATGGTCGCCTTCCGCCCGGGTTTCGTCTCGCCGACGCTCGCGGCGCAGCAAGCGACGACGTTTCAGCGCTATTCCAAGGGCCGATTGCTGCTGAACATCGTCACCGGCGGGAACGACGCGGAACAGCAACGATTCGGCGACTGGTTGCCGCACGACGAGCGGTACGATCGCACGGCGGAGTTCCTGCAGGTCCTGCGCGGAGCGTGGAGCGGCGAGGCGTTCAACTTCGATGGAAAGCACTACCAGGTGCGCGGTGCTGTCGTCGGCGAGCCACCCGAGCCACTCCCGCCTCTCTACATCGGCGGGAGTTCGGCCGCGGCAGACGAAGTGGCAGCGAAGTATGTGGACGTGGCCCTCACGTGGTGCGAACCGCCGTCGATGGTCGCGGAGCGGCTGGCCAAGTGGCGCGAGGCTGCCGAACGGGCCGGACGGCAATTGCGCTTCGGCATCAGGTTGCATGTGATCACCCGCGACCGGGCGAAAGACGCCTGGGCCGAGACCGAACGGTTCATGGAATTGCTCGACGACGACACGCTGGAGACCGTGCATTCCACGCTGTCACGCAGTGAGGCGGTCGGGCAGCAACGCATGCTTTCGCTACACGGCGGCAAGCGAGACAACCTGGTGGTGGCGCCGAACCTGTGGGCCGGCATCGGCCTGGTGCGAGGCGGAGCGGGTACGGCGCTCGTCGGCAGCCACGAAGAAGTGGCCGAGCGGATACAGGAATACCACGAGCTGGGGTTCGACGAATTCGTGCTCTCAGGACACCCGCATGTCGAAGAGGCGTACTGGTTCGGGGAGGGCGTGATGCCCATCTTGCGAAAGCGTGGGCTTATCCCCGAACTCGAAGGAGCGCAAGCCAAACGGCAGACCGAGCACGCCTTCCTGTCGCTCTATGCCAGTGGCGAGAAGCCGGAAACTGAGCACGGGAGACCGGCGGCCGGGTAAACCCGACATTTGGAGGAATTTGGAGCCGCCGCGCCGAACTTCAACGAGGCGGGCCTAAGGGACTTTCTTTTCGGAAGGCTTGGTCGCGTTGGGATCGGGAGGGCCATCGGGGTTGTCCGCGGGGGTCCAGTCAAGCCCGAGGGCATCGTGGATGGCCGCCCGGAGGCGCGACGAATCTAACAGAGTAGGCACATCGATGAACAGGATGGTGGTTGCCTCATAAGCATTCAGTCCGCCGAGCATTTCATACGGCCGACGCGCGTACCCGCCTTGAATCCGTGCGGAATCCGGCTGCACAAACACGAATAGCAACGGCTCCGAGACCTTGTCTACCCGCCGCTCGAACACCGCTTCGGGCGAGAAGGTAATGACCGGCACCGGGCATGCAAGGGTCACAAGCGGCGATGCCACGAAGAAACTAACCCAGATCTCCGGCCGCGAAGCGCGGCTTTGCTGAACAGCCTGTTCGACGAGTCGTTGGGATTCACCAGGAGTGACGCTCAAGGCCGCGGAATCGACGCAAATCTCAACACGAGAACGTTCTCCCGGGATGGGAACGTTTCCGGCATCGTTTTCGCGGGTGGCTTCCTCGCTCGCCTCGGGCCGCGTGACCGGGGAATCGGTGTGGCTAAGGGTCTGAGCGGCCGCGTAGGTCAGCCACGATGCTGACACGACGATCGCCGCACCGATCGTCACAAGGCGTCGGGGGCTCCAGGTCTTCTGGTTGATTTGTCTAGTGCCTTTCACGGATAGGAGTCCATCTGAGCGACGACGTTGTTGATATCATCGGTCTGAGGGGTTAAGACTCGCAAAGAACTACTGCAGCCATAATACGTGTACTGATGCATCACGCTGGCGCTCGTACAAAACAGTCCTGTCCTTTCGTTGCGGATTCTTCGCACGCTCCAACTTTCTAACGCTGATCGCCCAACAAATGTTTCCGCCGGACAGCGGCCCGTCCTACGATTTCGCCGGAACGCCCTCTGCGTTGACCGATTTGCGAACAATCAACGACTAACGGCATAAGATACCCCCGTGACAGTGACACCTTCCTTCAACCCACCCACTCGAATCCTGATGGGGCCTGGGCCTAGCGGCGCGCATCCGCGCGTGCTCAAGGCGATGACCGCTCCAATCCTGGGCCACCTCGACCCCGAGTTCCTGAAAATCATGGACGAGTGCAACGACATGTTGCGCACGGTGATGGGAACCGGGAACCGGATCACGCTTGCGACGCCGGGAACCGGCACGAGCGGCATGGAAGCCGCCGTGATGAACCTCGTACAGCCGGGCGACAAGGTTGTGGTCGGGATCTGCGGCTACTTTGGCGAACGCATCGCGGTGATGGCCGAACGCGCCGGGGGCCAGGTGACGCGCGTTCAGGCGCCCTGGGGTTCGCCGACCGACTTCTCGGGAGTGGAGGCGGCCGTCCGGGCAGCAGGCAACGTGAAACTCATTGGCATTGTGCATGCGGAAACCTCGACTGGAGCGCAGACGCCCGTCGAGCCATTCGCAAAGCTGGCAAAAGAGGTTGGCGCCTTGATGCTGGTAGACTGCGTGACCTCGCTCGGCGGCGTGCCGGTGACAGTGGACGTCTGGGGCGCTGACGCTGTGTATTCAGGGACGCAGAAGTGTCTGAGCGCGCCTCCCGGCATGGCCCCGCTGACGATGTCTCCGAAGGCGTGGGACGCGGTAAAGTCCCGTGAAGTGCCGTGCAACAGTTGGTACCTGGACCTCTCGCTGCTTGAGGCCTACTGGGACGAGCGGCGGGCGTATCACCACACGGCGCCAATTTCGATGGTCTACGCGCTCCATGAAGCGCTGGCGCTCGTGCTGGACGAAGGCATCGAGAATCGCTGGGCGCGCCATGAAAAGAACGGCCGGGCGCTGCAGTCGGGCCTGGAGGCGATGGGCCTCGTGTTGCACGCCGACGCCGGGTACCGGCTGCCGGTGCTGACCACGGTCCGCATTCCCGAAGGCGTGAACGACACAGAAGTACGCGGCGCGCTCCTCAATCGCCACAGTATCGAGTTCGGCGGCGGACTCGGAGACCTGCGCGGCAAGGTCTGGCGGATCGGCCTGATGGGCGAATCAAGCAATCCGGGAAACGTCTTGCTGGCGCTGCGCAGCCTGGGAAACATCCTTCGCGAACAGGGCTTCAAGGCAGACGTTCGCGGTGCGGTAAATACGGCTGCGGCGGCTTTGGGGTAGAGGGCGTTCCGCGACCCGAAGCCGTAGTTGCGGGGCTTGTCCCTGCTTGGCGCCATGCGCCCAACGCAGCACATTTGCTACGCCTCGAAGGATGTCGCCCATCGGTGCGGCC
>JANPDX010000294.1:0-1958 GCA_031431695.1 Dehalococcoidia bacterium | reverse complement strand
CGACATCGAACTGGTCGATGGAAACTGTCTCAAAGTTGGTGCCATAGGCAGGGCCAACCGCGCCGGTTTTCCTGGCGACGGCGATGCTGCCTCCACGACCCAGTTCGCCGGCCACTCCACCGGAAATGCACTGAGTCAGCGTCCCGGCGCGATAGACCGCCGTTCCGGCGCAGCCCGGCGCCTGCTGCAGGACGGCGAGCAATCCACCGGGGGCGGAGGCATCGATGGCCGTGGCGGGTAACGGCGCGAACCACGAAGGGGGAGCGCCATCGAGCCGGGCGACGATCGCGCCGCTCGCGAGGTTGGCGATGGTGGTTGTCAGATTCTCCGCCTTGAGGCCGGGCGACCATGCCGGGGAATAGACGACCGTGCCGGAGAGATCGAAGGCAACAGGCCAGGCGAGCGAGAACTCCCGCGAGGTGCCCGCGGCCAAGTCTTCTATCGTGGTGGGCGAACCCGCTTTAGACGAGTATGCGAGCCCTGTGCCATCTGGAGACCAGGACGGGGCGAGCGGCACTTCGGCTCCCGTCCCGATCGTGCGAGTGGTGGCGGTCGATGCCTCGGTGAGGAAACGGCGCTGCTGGCCGCCGATCTCGGCATACACGACGTGGCGGCTGTTCGGCGACCAGCGTGGCCCATAACGGCCATCGCAACCACCGCAGTGGGCGAGGCCGGCCTGCATCAGCCGCGTTTGTCCGGTCTTCACGTTCAGGAGCCACTGGTCCCACGTTGTGACGCGCTGGCCTGAAGGAAGCGTTATTTCAGGAGCATCCACCCGGTAAGTCATCCATGACCGGTCGGGCGATAACGTCCCGCATGCGATCCCCGGGTAGGTCTTGCCGGCGATCTCGGCCGAACTGCCAGGTCTTCGACACTCGACGGGTTCACTGCCGACGATCGCGGTGCCGTCCAGCCGGAATTGCAGCGTCCCCGGGCCTACACGGAGGACAACTGAGTCTCCTGAGAACGTTGCGTCCCACGCCGCGGTCACCCGGTCTTCATGCAGAGTTTTCACAGTGCCCGTCCGCACGTCAATGAGTTTGACTACCGAGGGGACATCCACCCGTCCCGGCACCGGGGTGCGTGTGGGGCCCGCTGGGGTCGCGGTGGCTTCAACCGGCGCCAGCGTGGATCTCGTGGTCGCGGTTGGGGTCGCTGCGTCTTCCGAATCGCCGGAGCACCCCATGGCCCCGAGGACGGCCGCGGCGAAACAGACCACGCCCAGATCGAAGACACGGGTCAGCACGTAGCTAAACTTGCCGGATCGAGTTTCGTGGCGGCGAGCAGGGAAGCCTTCGAGGTCGCGTGGTGGCTGCCTACCAGGAGCGCGCGCTGGAATTGCGGCGGTCGTAGGTGGAGCCGGCGCGCGGTCCGGAGCCATACCCTGAATTAGAATTGGAGGCCGAGCCGGAGCGTTCGTCGCCGCCGATGAAATCAGTGGTTGAAAGCCAGTTCGCGAAATCGCGGTGGGCGTTGCAAAGTTTGCACACGCCCCCGCTGATGGGGCCGTTCGCTTCCGCGATGGTCCAGTGGTGCTGATGAGTCGGGCGGGCTTCACTGATCACTTCCATGGGAATCACTTCATTCTCTTCGGCGGGGACTCGTCAACACTGCACGCGCCCGGCATTCGGAGGTCTTGATGGGTCTACCGTACGCCGCCCTGTCTGTGCGAAACTAGCAGAAGAACAGGGGCCGGAAGGGGATCCCCCAAAGTCGTCGCGACGACGCGGCGATGGGCCCGCAGGAGGAATAGTTGCCGTGTCATTCCTGAAACCAGAAATCGTCGACCTGCAATCCAAGAACCTGATACTCGCCGCGATTCCTCCGGACGAGTTCGAGGCATTGTTGCCGCTTCTCGAGCCATACCCGTTGCGGATGCGAGAGAACCTGCAAGAGGCCGATGACGCGCCCGAGTGGGTCTATTTCCCGACCCAGGGGATCATTTCGGTCCTGACCGT
>JANPDX010000293.1:0-2681 GCA_031431695.1 Dehalococcoidia bacterium | reverse complement strand
CTAACTGCTGAGGAGACGATCAACCTGCAGCTGACGATGGCGGCCATCAACCCGGCGGAAGTCCAGCGGCGGATCGACGCGATCCTCCGGGATCTGTGGCGGCTTGGGCGCCAAGAGAAGAAGCTGACCGAACACATTGGGTAACAGGTTTATGAGGCAACTTCACTAACCTCGGTAACCGCTACTTTTGAGGCACTACGGTCACTTCATCTGGGCGGGGTGGTCCATCTCCGCCAGCAGCATCGCCGTGGCAAAGGTCACGGCTTCAACGGCGGCGGCGAAGGCTGATTCGTTCTTCTTTGCGGGCACACGATAGCCGCTCACTTTTCGCACGAACTGGAGCGCTGCCGCCTGCATCTCTTCGGGAGTCGCCGGGATTTCGTTGTTCCTGAGTTTCTTGATGCTTCGACACATAGGCGGATTGTCGATTGGCCATTGCGGATTGTCGATTCGGTGGCACCAGGCAGGGTGATTGTCGTTATGCTCAAGTTATATGCCCGGTGCCGAGGCGAGCTATGTCTGATGTCGAAACCGGTTCGGTCGAAGCGGCGCAGGAGCGTTTGCGCGTCGCGGTGACGCGTGCCGTCGATGCGTTCGTTGACCGGGAGGGCACGGCTGAGCAGTTCACCACCTGGGCTGAGATCGTCGAACGATTCGCCGGCAAGATTGCTGCTGACCCACCCGGCTCGGTGCTCTGGGGGATCGGTGCGCGTGGGGTATTCGGAGTCAGTGGCCAGCGTTCCGCGCCGCCTTTGGAGCGACTGGATACTGGCACCGTCGACCGCGTCCAAGCGGTGGTGACCTTCGGGCCGGAACACGAAGGTCACAGGGGATTCGCGCACGGAGGCGTGACCGCGAGCGTGTTCGACGAACTGTTCGGAATGCTCTGGACTTTTGACCAACCGCCGAAAGTCACAGAAGAGCTGACCCTCCGCTTCGTCACCCTCGCCCCGCTCCGGCGGATGATACGACTCGAGGCCCGCGCCGATTCGGCCGAGGGCAACCGGTTTACCTGTGCGGGCCGCATGTTCGACGGCGAGACCGTGTTCGCGGAGGCCACCGCTGTGTTCGTCGCGACCCGTCGCGCCGGCTAATAACCCACCGTCCGCTCGCGGCTCTGGTACACTCGCCGCGAATCCGTTGGCCTTCAGAAACCCGAGGTGATTGCCATGTCGAACACCATGCCCGTGACTGCCCTGCTGAGCGAGTTCTGCCGGGGCATCCGCTACGAAAATCTTCCCGCCGAAGCTATCGAGTCGGCCCGCCAATGCCTGCTCGATTGGCTTGGCGTAACCCTCGCCGGGTCCAGCGAGCCGCTGACTACGATGCTTCGCGCGGACGCCCTGGTGGACGGCGGGAACGCCCAGGCGACGCTCATCGGCACCGGGGAACGCGTGACCGCTCGCCAGGCCGCACTGGTCAACGGCGCCGGTTCGCACGCACTCGATTACGACGACGTACACCTGTCGATGAGTGGCCACCCCTCCGTACCGATCTGGCCCGCTTTGCTCGCGCTTGCCGAATGGCGCGGCGGGGACGGCCGGGATGTCCTCGCGGCCTTCATCGCCGGTTACGAGATGGAGTGCCGTGTGGGGATGCTAGTCATGCCGGGCCACTACACCACCGGATTCCACTCGACGGGCACGCTCGGCACCTTTGGCGCGGCGGCGGCCTGTGCCCATCTCCTCGGTTTCAACCAGGACCAGTGGCAGGGCACCATGGGCATCGCCGGAGCGCAGGCTGCCGGCCTCAAGTCGATGTTCGGCACAATGTGCAAGCCGCTCCACGCGGGCAAAGCGGCCGCTAACGGACTTTTCGCGGCGCTGATGGCCGAACGCGGCTACACCAGCAACCCGGAAGTGCTCGAGGCAGGGCAGGGCTTCGTGGCCACGCAGACCACCACGCCGAATATCGAACGAGCGCTTGCCGGTCTCGGCGTTGGCTACGCCGTCCGAGGAACGCTCTTTAAGTACCACGCTGCCTGCTACGGCACGCACGAAACCATCGAAGGCGTCCTCCGCCTGAAGCAGACGCATGGTCTCGCCCCGGGTGACCTGGAAGAGATCGAACTCGTCGTGCCCACCGGTCACCTCGCGATGTGCAACATCCAGGAGCCAACGACCGGCCTCGAAGGCAAGTTCAGCCTGCGCTTCACGGCCGCGCTCGCTTTCGTCGATGGCGAAACCAGCGATGAGGCGTTCACCGATAGCCGCGTCGCCTTGCCCCGGCTCACCGCGGTCCGCGACCGAGTCACCGTGACGCCCCAGGAAGGCGAGTGGGAGCGCGGCACTGCCGTCACCGTCCGCACCCGCGACGGCCGCACGCTCACGGAGCAGGTGAACCTCAATATCCCGGCGGCGGACCTCGGCACCCAGCGCGCGCGGCTCGAAACCAAGTTCCGTTCGCTCGCCGCGCCCGTCGTCGGGCAGTCGGCGGCGGAGGCAATGGTTGGCGCGACGGCTTCGTTCGAAGCGGCGGATTCTGTCCGCGACCTCGTTCGCCTCGCATGCCAGGCGCCCGCGGGTGTGGCATGAGCGAGTCGGTCAAGTGGCGTAAGGGCAACCACTACGAGGAGTTCGCCGTCGGGCAGCAGTTCACGCACCACTGGGGCCGGACCATCAATGAGGGCGACAACACCCTGTTTTCGGCGCTGACGCTGAGCTACAACCCGCACTACTTCA
>JANPDX010000292.1:0-2611 GCA_031431695.1 Dehalococcoidia bacterium | reverse complement strand
GATGCCTATTTCGCGCCGTTCCGGCTCTTGCCGGACATGGGACCCGTGTTGCCGATGTTCACGACCGAAGAAACCTTGCTGAAGAATTTCGCGGCGGATCACCCTTCGTACGTGGCCGAGACCGCCTGGCACACGTACGCGAACCCAACCAGGCTCTCGCGAACAAATTTTGAGCGCGCGCGAAGCGACCTGGTTGCGCTCTATGGAGAACTCGAACCGCTCGGCGGGGCATCGTTCAGCCCGCTGACGACCGTGCTGAGCAACTACCGCGACAGTGCCAACTACCAGCAGGCGCCGCTGACCATCCTGTTGCTGGAAGTTTCCGCGGTGGCGATGTTCTACGTGATCCTGATCGCGATGGTGATCGTGGAGCGCCAGGCCGACGAAATCGCCCTCCTGCGCAGCCGCGGCGCGACAACCGTGCAGATCGCGGCAATGTACCTGATGGAGGGGCTGATCCTTGGCATCCCCTGCATGCTCGTGGCGCCCCTGCTCGCGGCCGCCGCGACAGCAGCGCTGGGTCTGACTCCGACGTTCGAAAAAGTCAACGGTGGCGAACTCCTGCCAACAACAATTCCGCTGGGAGCGTTTGGGTTCGCGGGGGTGGGCATCGCCCTCTCGATCGCGGTCTTGTTACTTCCCGCGATCCTGGTGGCGCGCCGAAGCGCCGTGGCACGCCGCCGGGAGCAAGCCCGCCCCGGAGTTTCGTTCCTGCAGAGGTACTACCTGGACCTTGCACTGGCAGCGGTCGCCGCGCTCTTGCTTTTTGAACTCAGCGAACGTGGTTCCGTATTCGAGCCATCGGCAACCGGCGGAGTGTCTTCCGACCCGCTGTTGTTGGCCTCACCCGCGATCCTCATGCTTGCCGCCGCGGCGCTCCTCCTGCGGTTCTACCCCATGGTTCTGCGAGCAGGGGCGCGGCTCTTTGGCCGGCGTGCAACACCGGCCGTCGCCGTCGGATTGTGGCAAGTCGCGAGGAGTCCGGGAAACTCGGCCAGGCTTGCGCTGCTGATGATGATGGCTGTGGCCGTGGGCACCTTTGCCGCGAGCTATTCGGCAACCGCGAAGGACACCTACGACCAGCGCGCGCTCTATTCGGTCGGGGTGGATTGGCGGATGGCAGCCGCGAGTTCCGGCGACGCGGGACTGAACGGCGACGGCATTGACGCGGAGCTTCGAAAACTGCCCGGCACGGAGTTGGCGAGCGGCGTTATTCGCACCTCGGGAGGGCCGGCGATTGCGGGCACATCAGCAAGGATCTTCCAGGTGTTGGGCGTGGATCCGGACGCTGCCGCCGAGATGTTGTGGTCGAGGCCGGACTTCTCGGATGAATCCTTCCGGGAGTTGTTCGCGCACCTTGGCGCACCCGACACTCTGCGAGGAAAGGTGCTGCCACCGGGAACCACGGGAATCACGATCCAGGTGAACAGTTCGGCCGTTAGCGCCGCACAAACACTCTGGGCCCGAGTAGCGGACCGGGATCAGAACTACCAGATGTTGGAACTTGGGAAAATTGAAGGTACAGGTTGGCACGAGCTATCTACTGCGATTCGCCGGAACTTCGAGGGCCAGATGCCAGAACCGCTGACGCTCATGTCCCTCGTGATGACGGAGCCGACAAATCGCTTCAACGCTCAAAACCTAACGATCCTGCTTGACGACCTCACCGCGACGGGGCCCAACGGGAACACGCTGGTCGATGGATTCGAAGGGAATGCCACGTGGGAACCACTGCCCACCAAGCTGACGAACAAAGACAAGTTTGAGGTCACGCGGGATTCTGTTCTGACGGGGCGAGGGGCTGGAAAGATCTCGCGGGTCGCGGGACAGAGCACCGACACGTGGGGTCTCTTCGTGGCGCAGGAGAACGTGCCACTCCCGGTTGTGGCCAGCGAAGCGTTCGCAGCGGCCACGGGCATCCCCGTCGGTGGCGTGGGTGTCGTGAATGTCGCGGGGGATGTCCTCACTCCGATCAGGATCGTGGGCACGTTCAAGCTGATGTCGACGCTGGATACATCGGCAGGCCCCGCGGTGGTTTTCAACCGCGACCAGCTCCTGTCGTGGATCGGGTTGGCGGACCTGACGATGCCCGCGGGAATCAACGAGGCCTGGTTCGGGTTGAAGCCGGGCGCGGACACTGGACCAATAGAGGCCGCACTCCGCGAACAGCCCTACTCTCTCGACACGGTCTACAATCGAGGTAGCGAGCTGGCTTCGCTGGAGCGGAACCCGCTGATAGCGGCAGGCGGGGCGGGCATTCTCTACCTTGCGTTTGGCGCCGTGCTGCTGCTGGTTGGAGTCGCGCTTCTTGTATCGCTCTGGGTTTCCGTGCAGCGCCGGCGAGGCGAATTCGCAGTCTTGCGGGCGATGGGGCTATCGCGCGCACAGGTTGTCCAACTACTTGCGTTCGAATACGCCATTGTCGCCGTTTTGGGCCTGGTAGCGGGGAGCTACCTCGGCCGAATGGTGGGTCAGCGGATGCTTTCGTTCCTCAACATCGATGAATCCGGCGAGCGTGCGGAGCCGGGATTCATTCTCCAGACAGAGTGGCTTCTCGTAGGGGCCGGCGGTTTGATCGTACTTGGCGTGTTTGTTGGAGCTATGTTCTTCG
>JANPDX010000291.1:0-15520 GCA_031431695.1 Dehalococcoidia bacterium | reverse complement strand
CCTCCACGCCGGCCATGTGTGCACTTCAGGACCTTTCCAACACTGCGAACATCACTTCGGCGGGCGATGTGAACAGTGCCAACAACTCGGCGACGGCCACCATCAAGGTCAACTGCCCGAGCGTAACGCTGACCAAGACGGCTGACGCGCCAACGACAGTCAGTGCGGGCGACCAGATCGGCTTCACGATCACCGCCACCAACAGCGGCTCGGGTATCGCGCGGGACTTCGTCCTCACCGATATTCTCCCGGCCAATGTGACCGGCTGGACGATTTCACCGGCTTACGCCGGGTGTGCCATCGTGCTGGACGTGCTTCGCTGCCCGCCAGCCGGTGATATCGACCTCGCCGCGAATGGTGGCTCAATCAGTGTCCGCGTCATCGGCACCACCACCCCTGCCGCCTGCGGTACGGTCACGAACACTGCTTCGGCCGTGGTTTCGAACCAGGTCAACGCCATCCCGAACGCGGTGGCCGAGGTCACCGTGAACTGCCCGAACGTCACGGTCGTGAAGACGGCCGACAACGGCACAATCAGCGCGGGTGACACGGCGGCATTCACCATCGTCGTCTCGAACGTGGGGGCGGGTACCGCCACCAACGTGACCCTCAACGACCAGATGCCTTCCGGCATCACCTGGACGGAAACGCCCGACGTCACGGAGTGCACGATTAGCGGCGCCGGGATTCTCTCCTGCACGTGGGCCAGCCTGGCGCCGGCTGCGACGAAGACGATTCACGTCAGCGGCCTGACCACCAAGGACAACTGCGCGATTCAGAGCAACACGGCGACGGTCGGCGCTATCAACGAACCGGCCGACGCTGCCGCCGACCGAAATTCATCGACGGCGAACATCGGCGTGAACTGCGCGGATATAAGCGTCGTGAAGACGCCGGATGCCACGCCGGTCAACGCCACCGACGGCATCGGCTTCACCATTACCGCGAAGAACAACGGCGTCGGCATCGCCAGGAACGTGACCGTCAACGACACGCTGCCGAACACTTCTGGTCTGGTCTGGACGGAATCGCCGGACAACGGCCAGTGCGCCATCGTTGGCTTCCAGCTGACCTGTAACTTCGGAGACCTGGTCCAGAACCAGTCGAAGAGCGTCCACGTTATCTCACCGACGACCGTCGCCAGCTGTGGCACGATCAACAACACCGCTGGCGTTACGACCACCAACGATGGCACCGGCTCAAGTGGCGCGGCTGTGGTGGTGGACTGCCCGAACGTCACTATCAAGAAGACCAGGGCCCCCGGCCAGGCTGACCCGGTCAGCGCTGGCGACACCATCTCTTTCCAGATCGTTGTCACGGTCACTGGTCCCGGCACGGCGTATAACGTCACGGCTTCCGACACGTTCCCGGCCAACACATCCCAGTGGGCAGTGACCAACGACCCGCCAGAAAGCGATGCCTGTGGCGTCGTCGTCAACCTGCTGTCCTGTAACTTCGGCAGCGTCACCGCCCCCAAGACGTTCACCATCACGGTGACGGGTAAGGCCATCGGCGCGGACGGCGCAGTGACCTGCGACACCTTGTCGAACACCGCCACGGCCAGCGCCGGCAACGAAGCAAATACGGACGACAACAGCAGCACCGCCACCATCGGCGTGAACTGCCCGGCCATCGGCGTCGCCAAGACGGCCAGTAACAGCCCGATCAACGCCGGTGACCTCGCCGAGTTCAAGATCACGGTCAGCAACACGGGCCTGGGTACAGCCACGGGCGTCACCGTCAGCGACTCGCTGCCGAACGCGGGAGACCTCTCGTGGGTTATCGACCCCGCCGTTCCTGGCTGCGCCATTATTGCAGGCGTCCTTGCCTGCTCCGGCGATGGCTTTGCCGCCATGGCGCCGTCCTCGAGCATCGACATCTTCGTCTCAGCGACCACCAACCCGGCGGTCTGTGGAGTCCTCAACAACTACGCCTACGTCTCGGCAGGCAACGACAACGTCGAGGGCCTGACGAAATCCAACCTTGCCCAGATCACGGTCAACTGTCCCGACATCAAGGTCGAGAAGTCAGCGGCCAAGACGACGATCAACGCTGGTGACGATGCGTCGTTCACCCTCACCGTGACGAACATTTCGACGACCGGCAGCGCCTATGGGGTCAGCCTCACGGATGACCTCCCGGCGAGCGCAATCGGCTGGACGGACAACAGCGGAGGTTGTGAAATTTCGCCCGCTGGCAAGCTCACCTGCACCATCGGCACGATGGCGCCGCTTGGCACCTTCAGCGTGACGGTATCCGGGACGACCAGCCCGGCGCAGTGCGGCACGTTGCCCAACACCGCGACGGTTTCGGCCACCAACGAAAAGGCAACCGATAACGCCAACAACTCGTCGCAGGCCACCATCACCGTCAACTGCCCCGACATCAAGGTCGTGAAGACGCCGGACGGCAGCGGCATCAGCGCCGGCCAAAACGCGGTGTTCACTATCGTTATCAGCAACATACGTTCAGGTACGGCCTACGACGTCGAACTCACCGACGAACTGCCCGCTGGCCTGGACTGGTCGGAAGACAGTGACGCCTGCGCAATCGCCGCTGGCGTCCTGACCTGTAACTGGGAAGAAATGGCTCCCGGTGCGGTGACCATCACCTTGACGGCCGCAACGACGCCAGCCCAATGCGGTCCCCTGCCCAACACTGCTTCGGCCAGCGCATCCAACGAGGCCGCCACGGAGGCCGCACTAGCCAACAACAAGGACAGCGGCTCGATCACCGTCGCCTGCCCCGACATCGATGTGGTGAAGACCGCTGTGAACGATCCGATTAACCCCGGCGAGGCCGCCGCGTTCACAATCACAATCACCAACGCCGGCCCTGGCAACGCGATCCATGTGCTCCTCAAGGACCAGCTGCCCGCTGGGCTGGTGTGGGCCGTCGACCGCGAAGACCTTTGCGACATTCTCGCGGGGACGCTCGATTGTGCCTTCAAGCAGATCAACGCCGGGTCTAGCATCGTCATCGGGCTTTCGGCGCCGACCACCATCGCGCAATGCGGCCTGATGACCAATACCGCCACAATCACGCTCGAAAACGAAGCGGCGGCACTCATCGACGACAACACCTCCACGGACACAATCCTCGTTGCCTGCGGGACCATCCAGGTCGTCAAGATTGACCAGGTCGCCGCAAATGACCCCGAGCGCCCAAGCGATTGGGACTTCACCATCACAGGACCGAACAACTTCAGCGAATCCCGGTCCATCGCACTCCTCGGTGGCACCGCGACGGTCACTAACGTCCCGCTAGGCGCCGGTTACGGAGTCAGTGAGGTCCAGGCAAAGTTTGGTGCTTGCCCGCGCCCCAATGAGACCGGGACCTATCGGACCACCGCGGACAGTGGCACCCAGAGTCTGACCGTTGCCGGGCAGACCATCACGTTCACATTCACGAACGCGGAATGCGGCATCGTGCTCAGCACCGGCGTCCTGCTGGTGAATAAGGTTTCGGACACCGATGGCGACCACGTCCAGGATCCCGGCGAACCCGGCATCTCAGGCTGGACCGTCACGGTTCAGGGACCAGAATTCCCTGCTGGCCAGCAGTTCCTCACAAGTGTGAACGGGCAGTTGGTCCTTCCGGGCATCAAGACCGGAACCTACACCGTGAGCGAGGGTTCGCGGGCCGGCTATCAGGCGATTGGCGTGGTCACGGATGACAACTCGCCCGTGTTCACCGCCGCTACCACGACCACGGTCGGGCTCGAATTCAGCGACACCGACACCGTTACCTTCTTCAATCAGCCTCGCGGCTCGATTTCCGTCCATAAGACGACGATGAATGTTGTCAACGGCATCCCGACACTGACGCCGGATGACGACGATGGTTGGCGGATCACCGTGAAGTCTGCGAATTGCGGCGTCAACCTCGTTGCCTTCACCAGCGAGTTCGGCAACGCGAGTTTCAACAGCCTGCCGATCTGCAACGACTACATCGTCGCCGAAGACCTGAGTGCCCCCGGTGCTCCCGGTTACACTCCCCAAACCCCGGCCAGCGTATCCGGCGTCGCACCTACCTTCGGTGGTGTGACGCAGGTGAACTTCACCAACGAGCGAGTGACGAACACTCTTCCGTGTTCCAACTGCGCAGCGGTCCCGACGCCAACTCCGACGACTCCGCCAGCCGCCACGAATACGCCGGTACCGGCGACCAACACTCCCGTCGCGAAATCACCGCAACCATCGCAGACGGCCATCCAGGGCGAGAAGACACCGGGACCAGCTTCACCCACCCCAATCGCTCCGAGCACGGGCGCAGGTTGGGCCGGTACTCCGGTCGGCGGTTCCAGCCTCCTGTTGGTCATCCTTGGGTTGGTAGCGCTGGGCGGCGGAATGTCGTTCATTGCTGCAGGCCGCCGGTCGCGGCGCGGCTAGAGCCGCCGCGCATGGGCTATCACCAGAGCCTCCATCGCTGGAGGCTCTGGCCTGTCATCTTCGGATCGCCAAAATTGACAGCAAGGCACTGTTAACCCACAGCCGAGAATCGAGACATGCGTGAAAAGCAAACTGGCGGCATTCGTGATCATCGGGGCCATCTCTGCATCCAGCCTCACGGCCTGTGGGAGCGATTCCGGCAACGACGAGGACTTCGTACGCGGGCTCTGCGAGGCTTCGACCGAACTCCGTGGCGGTGTGGAGAAAGCCGTCAAAGACGGGTCAACCTCCACCGATCCGAACAGGGTGATTGAACTTCTGACGGTTCCCATTGACACATTTGTTAAAGCGTTCGATAAACTGAAACCACCGAAAGACCTAAAAACCTGGCACGAGGTCGCGTCAAAAGAACTTCAACAAACCGCGGAAACGTTCCGCAAGGAAAAGAAGTTGACCGCCCTGGCATCGTTCAGCGACAGCCCTGTTCCGAACCCACCGGCGGCGGCGAAGACGCGCCTCAAGACGGCCGCGGTGGAAATTCCCGAATGCGCCGGCGTGGCATTTCTGAAGCCTGGTTAGCCACCCAGCCGGTGAGTTCCCGAGGTTAGTGTCGACGAACGTTCGCCCTTAGCCTCAAAGCGAGCGACTGGCAGAGGTTTCGCCTAGCATCTAGCCATGACCAAAGGCCCAACGACCGCCGCAGACATCAAGCGCTACAAGTCGAACCTCCGCGACGAAGTCGATGGAGTCGCGCTCTATCGATTGCTTGCCGAAGCCGAGACCAACGCCGACCTGAAACAGGTGTATTCACGCCTGGCCGAGAGCGAACAACGCCACATCGCACTCTGGGAAACGCGCCTTCGCGAGGCCGGTGTTGAGATTCCAAAGCCTCGGCCAAGCGTTCGCGTCAAACTCCTCGGCTGGATCGCGCGCCGCTTCGGTACCGCTGTGGTGAGTCCGATCGTGACTCGCATGGAGATGGCCGTCACCACGATGTACGACGACCAGCCCGAAGCTGTCTCCGCCAACCTGCCGGCGGAGGAACGCTCGCACGCGCGCCTTTTCCGAGAAATCAGCCGATCGGCCGGAAATCGCCTGGACGTTGACATCGCGCGAGTCGAAGGCCGCCATCGCAGCGGTTCGGGCAACGCCCTGCGGGCCGCCGTGCTGGGCGCGAACGACGGCTTGATTTCGAACTTCTTGCTGGTCATGGGTATTGCCGGTGCGCACCCCGGAAAGGACTTCGTGCTGCTCGCAGGCATCGGGGGGCTCCTGGCCGGCTCGATCAGCATGGCCCTGGGCGAATGGATCAGCGTTCGCAGCTCGTCCGAGGCCTTCGAACGCCAGGTTGCCATCGAACGAGAAGAGTTGGAGATGATGCCCGAGGAAGAGGAAGAAGAACTCTTCCTTATCTACCGTGCCAAAGGCCTGACCGACGAGGCCGCCCGCGCGACCGCAAGCCGAATCCTGAGCAATCCTGCAACCGCCCTCGAAACCTTGACCCGCGAAGAACTCGGCATGTCTTCCAGGGAAGCGGGTAGCGCCTGGGTTGCGGCGGGAACATCGTTCGCCACCTTCAGTGCTGGGGCTATCCTCCCGATCCTCCCCTGGCTCTTCGTCGGGGGCACGGTCGGAATCGCCATGAGTGCGGTGCTCAGCGCGTTCGGACTCTTCCTGACCGGTGCGATTACCACGCTCTTCACCGGGCGAAGTGTGCTCTTCTCGGGGACACGGATGGCACTGTTCGGCCTCGTCGGCGCGGTGCTCTCTTTTGCGGTCGGGGGCGTTATCGGCGCCGGGACCGGCGTCTGAACGCTAGATCTCTATTTCCAGCGTCAGTCGCCGTTCGGTGGTGCGGATGGCGGTCAGCCGATAGGTGAAGCCGTTCGCGAGCGCATCCAGGCGCTCCTGAACCGGTTTCTCCATGAGGTTCGCGATCTCCGCCGGCAACGCCACATCGCCCAGGCTTGCTTCCACAACCTCGAACTCAAACTTTCCATTCACGATGTTCGGATTGAGGGTGATCGAACTCCGCTGCCCAACACCCAGCCCTCCAACGGTGATATCCACCTTCACCAGTCCGTTCGCTCCGACGGTCGTCTCCACGAGTGGCGCGCCGCCGAAGGCCGGCATCGTAGGTAACACGCTCGCGATGAGTGACGCCAGGGCTTCCTCGCTCAGCGAGAGCGAAATGTTGCCACCGCCCGCACCGTCGGCATCGGTTGTATCGAATGTGGGGTCCACCGTGAAGAACAAGACGGTGCCGAGCACCCCGCAGAGGGCTCCGAGCGCGAGCAGGAACAAGGGTCTCATGGGGCCTTACCTTGACGGGCACGCCGAACGTTGGCAACCACCCTGTTCCTTGTTGCATGAATCGCGAGGTTTGGGCATACTACAGACTCTGGTGGCTAGAGCGAGGTGGTCCCACCCGTTCCCTTCCCGAACACGGTTAGTGAAACGCCTCAGCGCTGACGATACTGCCCGGGCAACTAGGTGGGAAAATAGGCCGCCGCCGGTCAAAACAAAAAACCGCCCGAATAGGCGGTTTTTTCGTTTCCCACGCGGTAGTAAGGTAACCGGACACCCCTGCCACGCGTTCTAGTCTCAGTGGGGATGGCTCCCACCGGATGTGCCATCCCCCGCTTTCCGACCGTGAACCTTGCTTTATCCAAGGATCGGCCGCTGCTACACTCAATCCGAGATCCCAATTTTCACCCTGGTCGCAGCAGCCTTCGGGCTCTGTGCCCCACCAATCGGAGCCCAACTTTGTCAGCAGATACCGTCCAACCAGAAACCTCAGCCGTCGTCGAAGCCGAAATGGATATGGGGGCGCTCCTCGATATGGAGGACTCGCAGCCCGGCCAACTCCGGCGAGGCGAAATCGTAGAGGGCATGGTCATGGGCGCCTCTCCCGATGGCCTCATCGTCGATGTCGGCACCAAGACCGAGGCCGTGATCCCGCAGAGCGAAATGCTTTCGCTCGGTGTGGAAGGTGCCGCGAAGCTCAAGGCTGGCGACACCGTCAAAGTCATGGTGCTTCAGCCATCCTCGGCGGAAGGTCACGCCATCGTCTCGCTCGACCGCGCCCGCGGCGAGGAAGGCTGGGACACTCTCGCTGCTCGCCACGAAACGGGCGAAACCTTTGATGCCCAGGTTACGGGCCACAACCGGGGCGGCATCCTCGTGAATGTGGATGGCGTGAATGCCTTCGTCCCCCTTTCCCAGATTGATAGCGTGCGCCGCGACGACCCCGACGCCGCCAATCAGCTTGCCAACCTCGTCAACAAATCGATCCGCCTCAAGGTCATCGAACTGAACCGCAAGCGGAACCGAGTCATCCTCTCCGAGCGCGCGGCCATGGCCGAAGTCCGCAAGGAACAGAAGGACAAAGTCTTGGACGAACTCCAGGAAGGCCAGATCCAAACCGGCAAGGTTTCCTCGATCACCGACTTCGGTGTCTTTGTCGACCTCGGCGGCGCTGACGGCCTCGCCCACATGACCGAACTGACCTGGGAGCGCGGCAAGAAGGCCAAGGACCTGTACAACGTCGGTGACGAAGTCCAGGCCTACATTCTTAAGATTGACCGCGAAACCAAGAAGATTTCGCTCTCACTGAAGCGCGCCCAGCCGGAAAAGTGGGACACCACCGTCAACCGCTTCGTCATCGGCCAGATTCTTATCGGACGCGTAACGAAGCTCATGGCGTTTGGTGCATTCGTCCGCCTCGATGGTCCGGTCGAAGGGCTCATTCACATCTCCGAACTCTCCAACCGCCGGATCCAGCATCCAAAGGATGTGGTGAAGGAAGGCGACGTCGTCCCGGTGAAGCTGGTCCGCATCGAAAAGGACCGCCATCGCCTCGGGCTCAGCCTTCGCCAGGCCCGCAACGATGCTGAAGCAATGGGCTTCCAGTTCGATGCCAACGGCGCCGTGATCGATTATCCCGATGACATCCGCGAGCAGTTCCAACTGCCCCCGCGTGATGCTTCCATCCAGCCGCGCCGCCAGGCAAAGACGGCCCAGGAAGCAATCGAACAGGCCGTGTCCCGCGATCCGGAACCGATTTCGGCATTTGCCCACGCATTTGCCCAGGCTCTGGAGAACGCGGAAGCCGGCGGCTCCCTGGCGGAAATCGCGGCCCCAGAGGCCGAGGTCATTGCTGTCGCTGACTCGACGGAAGCTGCTGTAGGAGAACAGGCGGCTGTGATCGAGGCGGCGGCGGAGGCTGATGCTCCGATCGCTGAGGCGGAATCACCCGTCGCCGAAGTCGAAGCTCCGGTCGCTGAGGCGGAATCACCCGTCGCCGAAGTTGAAGCTCCAGTCGCTGAGGAGGAATCACCCGTAGCCGAAGTTGAAGCTCCGGTCGCTGAGGTGGAATCACCGGTTGCCGAAGTTGACGCTCCGGTGGCTGAGGCGGAAGCTCCGGCTGCCGAAGTGGAGGCCCCGGCTGCCCAAATCGAAGCTGCAACCCCGGATGCGGGGGATGCCGTAGTTGAATCTCAGGATTCTTCCGAGGCGACAGCGGAGACGCTTGTCGCGGAAAATGGAGCTGAAACAGGCTCCGAGGTGGAAGCTGCAGCGAATCCCGATGGGGAGGAAGCTGCTGACGGCTCGTAGTCGTTCCCTGGGCGTTCCCAGTGGGGTTGGAGAAGCACATGGCCGATAGGTTCGACAAGTTCACCGAACGGGCGCGCCGCGTGCTGACGCTCGCGCAGGAAGAAGCACATCGCTTCAACCACAACTACATCGGCACCGAGCACATCCTGCTGGGCCTCGTCCGCGAAGGTGATGGCGTGGCGGCGAAGGTTCTCGCCAACCTTGGCGTCGAACTCAACAAGGTTCGCTCCGCCGTCGAATTCATCATCGGCCGGGGCGACCGCACGGTTCTTGGTGAAATCGGCCTGACCCCTCGCGCCAAGAAGGTCATCGAGCTCGCGGTCGATGAAGCTCGCCGGCTCAACCACAGTTACATTGGCACCGAACACCTCCTTTTGGGCCTCGTACGCGAAGGTGAAGGCATCGCTGCCGGCGTCCTCGAGAGCCTCGGCGTAAACCTCGAACGCGTCCGCGCCGAGACCACCCGCATCCTCAGCCAGTCCGCCCCCCAGACCGCCGGCGCTCCCGCTGGCGGCGGGGCACGCCAGGCGACTCGAACTCCGACGGTTGACCAACTCGGTATCGACCTCACGCAGGCTGCCCGCAACAATCAACTCGATCCCGTCATCGGGCGCTCGAACGAACTCGAACGTGTCGTCCAGATCCTTTCGCGCCGGACCAAGAACAATCCCGTCCTGATTGGCGAACCGGGTGTTGGCAAGACAGCCATCGCGGAATTGCTCGCCCAGCGCATCGTCTCCGGCGACGTGCCCGAGACATTGCAGGGCAAACGCCTTCTCACCCTCGACATCGGATCGCTCGTCGCGGGGACGAAGTACCGCGGCGAATTCGAAGAGCGCCTCAAGAAGGTCATCGAAGAGATAAAGGGTTCTGGTAACTGCATCCTCTTCATAGACGAGTTGCACATGCTCGTAGGCGCTGGAGCTGCCGAGGGCGCGGTCGATGCCGCCAACATCCTCAAGCCATCGCTTGCACGAGGCGAACTCCAGTGCATCGGCGCCACCACGCTCGATGAGTTCCGAAAGCACATCGAACGCGACGCCGCTCTCGAACGCCGTTTCCAGCCGGTGATGGTTGAACAACCCTCCGTCGAAGAGACCATCGAAATCCTCAGAGGCATCCGCCCCCGGTACGAAGAACACCACAAGCTCAAGATCAGCGATGCCGCGCTCGTTGGCGCCGCCGAACTCTCGTCCCGTTACGTCAGTGACCGCTTCCTCCCGGACAAAGCGATTGACCTCATCGACGAGGCGTCCAGTCGCGTCCGAATCCGGCGCGCGGCCACGCCTCCTTCCCTGAAGGAAGCGATCAAGGGCCTGGAAAGCCTCCGCCGCGAAAAAGACCAGGCGATAGCCTCGCAGCAATATGAGTACGCCGCCGAACTTCGCGACCGTGAACTCAAGCTCCAGGCCAAGATCAAGGAGATGGGCGAGTGGGAAGAGGGCGAAGCAGGCATCGCCACGCCGCTGGTCACCGAAGAGGACATCTCGGAAGTGATTTCGATGTGGACTGGTATCCCCGTGGCTCGCATCGCCAGCGAGGAAAGCGCCCGCCTGCTCAAAATGGAAGAGCAACTCCGCAGCCGGGTCATCGGCCAGGACGAAGCCATCGAGACGATATCTCGCGCCGTCCGCCGCGCCCGCGCGGGCCTCAAGGATCCGCGCCGGCCAATCGGCGTCTTCCTCTTCTGCGGCCCGACCGGTGTCGGCAAAACAGAATTGGCCCGTGCCCTCGCCGAATTCATGTTCGATTCGCAAGACAACATGATTAAGCTCGACATGAGCGAGTTCAGCGAAAAGCACACCGTTTCTCGCCTCGTTGGAGCGCCTCCCGGCTACGTCGGCTACGACGATGGCGGTCAGCTCACCGATACCGTTCGCCGCAAGAGCTACTGCCTCATTCTGCTCGACGAAATCGAAAAAGCGCACCCGGAAGTTTTCAACCTTCTGCTTCAAATCTTCGATGAAGGCCGCCTCGCCGACGCTAAGGGTCGCAAGGTGGACTTCCGCAATACCATCATCATCATGACCTCGAACGTCGGGTCCGACCTCATCAAAAAGGACTCCGGCCTTGGATTCTCGACCGCCTCGGACGAGGTCAAGTCACACGAAGATCGCTATCAACGCATGAAAGACAAGGTGCTCGGGGAATTGAAGAACGTCTTCAAGCCCGAGTTCATCAACCGCATCGATAGCACCGTCGTGTTTCACTCGCTCACCCGCGAGGACATCCGGAAGATCGTCGATAACGAACTTCGCAAAGTCGAAAAGCAACTCCTCACCAAGGGTGTTCGCCTCCAGGTCACGGATGCTGGCAAGGATTGGCTCGGTAATAAAGGCTACGACCCCATCTTTGGGGCCCGGCCGTTGCGCCGCGTCATCCAGGACAACATCGAGGACAAGCTCAGCGAGATGTTGCTCTCCGGCGACTTCACGACGGGTGATGCCGTCCAGGTCGACGCAAACGACGATGGCCTCGTAATCGAGCCAATTCGCGAGCCGGCTGCGGTCGGGTAACCGCTCCAGCGCAGACCTTCGCCCAGCCGGGATTTCGATCCCGGCTGGGCGAGTGCGATTTCCGTTGAGTGTGATTGACGAAAATCGATCATTTCTCTACCATTGGTATTTGGCTTGCCATGCCCATCGTCCACACCGTGCATTGTTGGCCCCACCCAAACCCAACGTGTCCGCCCCCCAGTAGTCCTGAAGGAGTTGCCACAGGATGACCACTACGCGTGACGTGGTGCGCAGTGGTGCTTTTGCACCCCTCAAAATACAGACCTACGGTCAAATCCCCAACGTTCTCGATCTCCCCAACCTGATCAAGATCCAACTCGATAGTTTCGAATGGTTCAAACGAGAAGGTCTCAAGGAGCTCCTCACCGAAATCTCTCCCATCCAGGACTTCACCGGTTCGAAGATGGATCTGATTTTCGGCGACTACGAGTTTCGTGCGCCCAAGGCCGGCATGAACGAATGCCGCGAACGCGACATGACCTATGCCGCCCCGCTCTTCGTCGATGTCGAGCTGCGCATCAAGGAATCCGGAGAAATTAAAGAGCAGCGGCTCTTTTTTGGCGACTTCCCGCTCATGACCGATAAAGGCACCTTCATCATTAATGGCGCCGAACGTGTTGTGGTATCTCAGCTCGTCCGCTCCCCGGGCGTCTACTACACCATCGAAACTGACCAGGCCACTGGCAAGCGGCTTTGCCATGCCAAGCTGATCCCGAACCGTGGCGCCTGGCTTGAGTTCGAGACCTCCAACCGCGATGTCCTTTACGTAAAGGTCGACCGCAAGCGGAAAATCCCGGTAACCACCCTCATTCGCGCGATCGACGTCCCCGGCCTCCTGCCCGAAGACAAGGACAACCCCCGCTTCGCGAAGTATTGGAACGCAGCCGACGACAAGGCGCGCGAACAGGCGCTGCGCGAACTCGAACGTGAGCAGCTCGGCAACAACGAACGCCTCATCAAGATGTTCGAAGCCGTCGATACCAACGACGTTCACCAGTTCCTGCCGACGACTATCAGCAAGGAACCGCGTGAGCCCGTCGTCGAAGATAAGCACGGCGCACTGCTCGAGTTTTATCGCAAGATCCGCCCCGGTGACCCGCCAACCCACGATAACGCGCGCAACCTTCTGAAGACGCTCTTCTTCGAACCGCGCCGTTACGACCTCGGCCGCGTTGGGCGCCACAAGGTCAACACCCGCCTCGAACTCGCTGAGCCGACAATCCAGCGCTGGCTCCGCCCTTACGACCTTGTCAGCATCATTCGCGAACAGGTCAACATCAACAATGGGCGCGGCCACCATGACGATATCGACCACCTCGGCAACCGCCGCGTGCGTGCCGTCGGTGAACTGATCCAGCAGCAGTTCCGCGTCGGCCTGCTCCGCATGGAGCGAGTCGTGCGCGAACGCATGACCATCACCGATCCGGAAGAAGCGACGCCAAGTGCGTTGATCAACATCCGGCCGGTCGTGGCGGCCATGAAAGAATTCTTCGGCGGGAGCCAGCTCTCCCAGTTCATGGACCAGACGAACCCGCTTTCCGAGTTGAACCACAAGCGCCGCCTCAGCGCCCTCGGCCCTGGTGGTCTCTCCCGTGATCGTGCCGGATTTGACGTTCGCGACGTTCACCACAGCCATTACGGTCGCATCTGCCCCATCGAGACCCCTGAAGGACCGAACATCGGTCTTATCGGCTCGCTGGCGACTTATGCGCGTCTCAATGACTTTGGCTTTATCGAAACACCGTACCGCCGTGTCCAACGCGAACTCGTTTCTGACGATGCCAATCTGGTTGGACGAACCCTGCGCGACGAAGCGATCGACGACGACGGCAAGGTTATCGCTACCACCGGTGAGGTTGTCACGGGTGCGATCGCCAAAAAATTGGCAGCAGCCGGCCGGTCCGTGGCCATCCGCCCCTGGGTAACGAACGACATTATTTATCTCACCGCCGACCAGGAAGACAAGTACAAAGTCGGCCAGGCGAATACCTTGCTCGATGAAGATGGCCACTTCATCGATGAGCGAGTCGAGATTCGCCAATTCGAAGACTTCAAGGTCGTTCACACTACGGAGGTCGACTACGTCGATGTCTCTCCGAAGCAGATGGTGTCAGTGGCAACGGCCCTGATCCCATTCCTCGAACATGACGATGCGAACCGCGCCCTTATGGGCGCCAACATGCAGCGCCAGGCGGTTCCCCTTGTGCGCCCGGAAGTGCCCCTCGTGGGCACCGGCATGGAACGCCGCACCGCCGTCGATAGTGGCCACGTCAAGGTGGCCGAAGGCGATGGCGAAGTAATCGAAGCCAGTGGCACCAGGATCGTCATCCAGTACGACGACCTCGACATGGGCAAAATCGAATACCCGCTTACCAAGTTCACGCGTTCGAACCAGGGCACCTGCCTGAACCATCGGCCGTTGGTATACCGCGGCGAACGAGTCACCAAAGACCAGCCCATCGTCGATAGTTCGAGCACCCAGGGCGGCGACCTCGCGCTCGGCCAGAACGTTCTCTGCGCGTTTATGAGTTGGGAAGGCTACAACTTCGAAGATGCCATCATCATCTCCCAAAACCTGATTCGCGAAGACAAGTTCACCTCGATTCACATCGAAAAGCACGAAGTCGAAGCGCGCCAGACCAAGCTGGGCGATGAAGAGATAACTCGCGACATCCCGAACGTCGGGGACGAAAGCCTCAGCCAACTCGATGAGGAAGGCGTCATCCGCATCGGCGCGGAAGTCCGCGAGGGCGACATCCTCGTCGGCAAGATCACGCCCAAGGGCGAGACCGAACTGACCGCGGAAGAGAAGCTTCTTCGCGCCATCTTTGGCGAAAAGGCCCGCGAAGTGAAGGACACAAGCCTTCGCGTCCCGCACGGCGAGAAGGGCAAGGTCATCGAAGTCAAGGTCTTCGACCGCTCGAACCACGAAAGCCTGCCGGCCGGCGTCAACAAGCTCGTCCGCGTCAGCATCGCCCAGAAGCGCAAGCTCTCCGAGGGCGACAAGATGGCTGGCCGTCACGGCAACAAGGGTGTCATCAGCCGGATCCTCCCGCGCGAAGACATGCCCTACCTCGAAGACGGGACTCCCATCGACATCATCCTCAACCCGATCGGCGTTCCCAGCCGCATGAACATCGGACAGGTCCTCGAAACACACCTCGGCTGGGCGGCCAACGTGCTCGGTTTCCGGGCAGTGACCCCTGTGTTCGACGGTGCGAACGACGTCCAGATCGACGATGCCCTCGCTCGCGCATGGATGGCCCAGGAGTCGGGCGCAGTCTATTACATCGACCCGCGCGACCGCGGATTCGATGCTGATGTCTGCGCAGCCTGGCTGCAGGCCAAGGGCTATTCGCCCGATCCAATTCTGCTTGCGCCCGAGGACGCCGCGGCCAGCCGCGCCTGCCTCGAGATGTGGCTGAACGAAAAGCGCGCCACCGACGGACAAAAGCTCCTGGAAAAAGGCAAGCTTTCGAAACAAGAACTCGAAGCGCTCGCCCAGGCCGTGTACAAGGAAACTGCCGTACCACCGCCCCTCTTCGGCAAGATGAAGCTCTTCGATGGCCGCTCCGGCGAATCCTTCGACCAGCCCCTCACCGTCGGCTTCATTTACATGCTCAAGCTCATCCACCTCGTGGAAGACAAGATTCACGCCCGCAGCACAGGCCCGTACTCACTCATTACTCAGCAGCCGTTGGGTGGTAAGGCGCAGTTTGGTGGCCAGCGCTTCGGCGAAATGGAAGTGTGGGCACTCGAAGCCTACGGCGCTGCTCACATCCTCCAGGAACTCCTCACGGTGAAGTCGGACGACGTCGTCGGCCGTGTGAAGACCTACGAAGCAATCGTGAAGGGCGAAGACGTGCTCGAACCGGGCGTGCCTGAATCCTTCAAGGTGCTCGTCAAGGAACTCCAGAGCCTTGGCCTCTCCGTGGAGGTCTCGAACGACGAAGGCGGCAACGTCTCCTTCGTGGATGACACCACCAACGACATGCC
>JANPDX010000290.1:0-2003 GCA_031431695.1 Dehalococcoidia bacterium | reverse complement strand
CTTGCTCAGGTGGAACCCTTCCCCCGTGACCTTGCTGCGTCGCCGAGGCGATCAGCGGGGGTGGTGCTGGCTTGATCGAGCTGGGATTGATTTTGCATTGCTGGTGGCGCACGACGTGGCGGAGTGCGTGGCCGGGCTGGCTGGCTCGGGTGCCAACAAAGGTAAGGTGGTCCGAGGAGTGAGGCGGTGGGTCTCGCCTAATCGTCGGATTCCAGGGCGAATCGCCGACGGCCGTTGGCGACTGCAATTATTTCGACACGATCTGGAAACAACTCATAGACGATCCGATAGTCGCCTTCAATCAGTTCTCGAACGAGCGGAACGTCGTAGTCGGGAACCGTTCTCCCGGACTCTGGGAACTCTTCCAGTTACCAAACACGAGTGGTAATGGCATCCACTTGAGCCTTCGCCGCTTGCTGTGACTAACGAGCAAGGCGGTCATGGATGGTATCAACGTCCGCCTCGGCCTCTGGGGTCCAAATGACTCTCAACTCTGAGCGTCGAGGCCGTACTTTTGGCGAATGTCGTCGGTCGTTCTGGTCGAACCTCTCTCCGCCGATTCGCGTCCAGCGTCCAACCTGGCGCGAAAGTACACCAGGTATTTCAGGTCCTCCCATGTCGCGCCATCGGGCAAGCTGTCCACGAGGCGGTGGATCTCTGCTTTGACGATTGGTTGAGCCATGTGCCCAGTATAGCAAGAGACCCAGTGTATCCGGGGCCCTCGTGTTCGTCCTAGGTCTCCTCCTACCTCACCCGCACTTGTTGTAGAAGCAGTTGTGGCAGATGAGGCAGCCTTCCGCGTAGTAGAGGACAGCGCCACATTCCGGGCAGCCCACGCCGCTGGCAACGGCGTCTGAGTGCTTGCTGGCGGTGACGCTGGGGCTGGTGTCCTCCACGACCTGGTGGGCTGGGATGAGGGTCGGCTGGATGGCGCTGTTGGCGCCATCGAACTTGAGTTCCAGCCAGCGGAACACGTAGTCCACGATGCTCGTCGAAATCGGGATCTTGTTGTTGCCGGTGGTGCCGCTCGGTTCGAAGCGGGAGTTCTTCAGCTTGGCGGCGAGCACCGAGAGCGGTACACCGTATTGCAGGGCGTAACTGGTGAGCATGGCGACCGTATCCATGAGCCCGGAAACAGTGGAGCCCTGCTTGCTGACGTTGATGAAGACCTCGCCCGGCGTTCCGTCATCGAACAGGCCTACCGTGATGTAGCCCTCCTGTTCGCCGACGCGGAACCGGTGGGTGATGGCCTGGCGCTCATCCGGGAGCTTGCGCCGGACCGGGCCCATTGCCTCCGAGACAATAGCCTGGGCGGCTTCGATGGCTTTCTCGCCCTCCGACTTGTCGGCGTGCTTGAGCACCTGGAGTTCGCGGGAGCCGTCGCGGTAGATGGTGATGCCGTTGCAGCCCGTGCGATAGGCGAGTTCGTAGGCCGTGCGCACGTCATCGACGGTGGCCGTGTTCGGGAAGTTGATAGTCTTCGATACGGCGTTGTCGGTGAATTCCTGGAAGGCGGCCTGCATGCGGACATGCCACTCCGGGGCGATGTCGTGCGCCGTGACGAACGTGTCCTTCACCCACTGCGGCACTTCGCCGCGTTCTTCCAGGTGCCCACCTTCGGCGAGGAAGCGGATGAGCGCGTCGCTGTAGAAGCCTTCGGACTTCGCCACATGTTCAAACTGCTCGTTCACTTCGGCGAGTTCGGTGCGCTTGGTCGGGTCGTCTCTGTCCAGGTAGTGCGAACGGATGAACGCAAGCGAGAAGACCGGTTCGATGCCGCCAGAACAGTTGGCGATGATGCTGAGCGTGCCAGTCGGCGCGATCGTCGTGCGGGTGGAGTTTCGCATTGGGCGGGGGCCTTCTTGTCCGCCCGGGCCATAAATCGATTCTGGCCAGTCGGGGAAGTTGCCGCGGACCATCGCCAGTTGCTGCGAGGCTGCGTCAGATTCGCGCTGAATGTGCGACATCACTTCACGGGCGACACTGAGGGCTTCCTCCGAGTC